>NZ_CAKJTO010000076.1:0-24583 GCF_917627405.1 Protofrankia sp. Cj5 | reverse complement strand
ACGGCATGTTTCGACATCACCCCCGCCCCTCGCCACGCGATGCACGCGCCACAACCCGCCCCTTGAGCCACACCCCTGTTGCCGGTCGCTCTTGCTCGAAGGCGGCGTCTCCCCAAAGGCAGTGCCTTCGAAGGCGCTGCCTCAAAAATTTTCACTCAATGAAAATATATTGCATACAATGCAACCAGCGGCTCGATCGCCTGTCAATATCTCTCTCGGTCCGCCTGGAGCAACCGGCAACAGGGTGCGCGGCATCGCGGGGGTGCGGCACATCCCTGTTACCGGGCGCTCCACAAGTTCGCCGCTGATGCCTCTGGGAGATAACTGTTTTCATCAGATGAAAACGCGCCAGCGGCGAGGAGGCGACCAGCCGCGGCATCCGCCGGCCCGAGGAGGCCACGGCGTCGCCTGGCCCGTGAAAGCCGGGCGCCCAACTCGGTGGGCGGGTTCGGGCTGATGTTGGCGGGCCGCTGCCGTGGGCCGGAGCACCATGTGACGATCAAAATTCTGGCCGCGAGACAATGCTCGGGCACTCGCCGCTACCAGCCATGCGGAGGTGGCGTTCTCCCCGGACGGCCGCGCCAGGCCACCGGCGATGACGAAGAGCGGGGACGGCTGTGGGCGTCACGCCGAGCTGCCCGCCGCGAGTCGTCGAGCGACGAATCGGCGGCCGCTGGTTCATGGTTGCTCGCCCCAGCGGCCGCCGACAGCCGTTCGGTACCTCCGGGGATCAGGCTCCCGGGACGGTCACATTTTTCTCGTCAAACCCGAAACCGTTGCTTGTGGCGCTTCGCTGCAGACCGGCGAAACTGTTCTCGCTGGCGTCGATATCCGCCTCGGTGGCGGTACCGCTCTTCAGCTTGTCGGTCAGGTTCGAAAAACTGTCACTGATGGACTGAACAGCGTTGCAGAGCGAGGGGTTCGCTTCCGCGAAGCCTTTGGCGACCTTCAGCTCGTGCACCGTGAAGACGCCCGCCACCGCGGCTTTGACGAAGGTGCGTTTCCGCTGGTCGGCCCCGGCCTTGAAGCCGCCGTTCTTCAGCGGCTTGTAGATGTACCGGTGGAAGGCGCCGAGGCCGAGGCCCGCGTGCAACGCGAAACGGGTCTTGGCGAAAGCACGCGTGTTACCGGCCGTCGGGCAGGGCGCGTTGTCCTCCGGATCGCTGTCGTCGGTCGCGCTGGTAGTCGCCGCGCTTCCCGAGGAAGATCGAATCTTGCTCGTGCCGGTGCCGCAGCCACCGACAAGAACCAGAGCCAACAGCGCGGCCATCAGGACCACACCGCGCCGGACGTTCCGCGAGGCCATTGTGTTTCTCCCTTTCCCCTGCCGGACGACCTCGCCACCATCAGGCGTCTGGGAACAGCGAACCTCCCAACCGCCATCGAGGTCCTACGACGGACACCGTATTACCCGTCGGCCCACTCGTAAAAATTCACCTAGTTTAAAGATCTTGCTGTAGGTGACGGGGTCGGTGGAGTGCCCGTCAGGTGGGGACGACGGCGGCCGGTGGCATCCAGGGAGTGCCGCGGAACGCGAGCCGGAGGGCGTGCATCGCGGACACACCGTGCTTGCGGGCGGTGGAGACGTAACTCGCGATCTGGAGGCGGCAGGCGGTCGCGGCCTGGGAGGTGAGCCGTCCGCTGATCTTCTGCTGGGTCTTGAACGGCCGAAGATCACGCTTCGACTGGTTGTTCGTCGGCCACACGTCAAGATCGACGACGAAGCGGAGCACGTCGTCCTGCCGGTCGCGCAGGCACTCGAGCAGGCAGCGGCCGACCGGCTGTTTCCTGCCCCGTTCGGCCGGGGGATCGCGACCTGCCCATCGCGGATCTTCACGACGATCGCGTCGATGAACACGACCGCGTAGACGGCGTCCAAAGGTCGGGCGTCCCAGGCCTCTATACCCTCGATCACCTTGTTGGTGATGTTCGAGATCGTCTGCCGGGAGAGGCCGGTGCCGTAGATCTCGGCGAGATGTGCCTGGACCTCGCCGGCCGTCAGTCCCTTCGCGACCAGGGAGACCACTGAGGTCGGCGACCCCGTCCAAGCGCCGTGCCGCTTCGCAACGATCCTCGGGGCGACGCTGGCGTCCCGGTCGCGCGGCACGTCGACCTGGAGCAGTCCGATCTCGGTGACCACGGTCTTCGTCCGGGTGCCGTTACGGGAATCCCCACCGTCACGCCCGGCCGGGTCGTGGGCCTCGTAGCCGAGATGCGCCGTCCTCTCGGCCTCGAGCGTGGTCTCGAGGACCATCTTCGTCAGTTTCCCGAGCATCCCGCCCGGCCCGCTCAGCGACACGCCGTCGGCCTTCGCCTGCGTGACCAGGCGCCGCGCGAGTTCCTCGTCGAGCACCGCAGCAGCGCCCTGAGCGCCGGCGGCTGCCGGTTCGCCCGCGATCGTCTCCGCAATTCTGTACATGACAATGCTCCCCCTCGCCGACAGCGAACTCATGCAGGCCATCCAGGAAGGGCTCGCCCACCTCCATACCGGTGACGTCCTCAACGGGGAGGAACTGACCGACTACCTTCGACGCTTCGGCCGCAGCCAGTGACGGAAAACCGTTACCAGCTGCGGATCGCCCGAGCCGCCGCACACGCCCTCGCCGAGGTACTACCCGAAAAGGTCGCCGCCGCTGCCCACGAGTTCGTCACCGGACCTCTGCTCGGCCCCCCGCCGGGTTGGCAGCCCCCTCGACCGCCGCTCACGCCACTGTGGTCGGCGCGGCGGGGACCGTACCGGGTCATCTACCTTGTTGACGACGCCAACCGCGTCGTCGAAGTCACCGCGATCCGCCACCGCAGGGACGCTTACCACATCTGATTTCGAATCACAGGCAATCGCATGTGTCACCCGCAGGATTCTTCGCAACAGGGCTATCCTACGCGGCGAGGCGCCCCTGGTGGGATTGTTCATACGAGGCTCCTGCGGGAAGGTTGACCGTATGCGTGTGATACTGAACCTGATCTGGCTCGTGTTGTGTGGGTTCTGGATGGCGCTGGGCTACATCCTCGCCGCACTGATCTGCTTCATTCTGATTTTCACCATTCCGTTCGGGGTTGCCTCGCTGCGCATCGCCAACTTCACACTGTGGCCGTTCGGCCGCCGAGTGGTCGATCGCCGCGATGCGGGAGCGCCGTCACTGATCGGAAACGTGCTGTGGATCGTGTTCGCAGGCTGGTGGCTGGCGCTCGGCCACCTGGCGACCGGCCTGCTGCTGTGCCTCACGATCATTGGTATCCCGCTGGGGATCGCGAACTTCAAGCTGATCCCGGTCTCGCTACTGCCACTGGGACGGAAGATCGTCAATGTTGACGACCCCTACGGCGCCGACCGTTTCGTCTTTCGCTGAGGGACAGGTCGCCGCGCTGCCAGCGGTGCTGGGCATGCCGCTGATATCGGGTGTCGCATGAGCCGGATATGGTTCTCCCCACGGTGACCCAATGATCGCTGTCGGATGCTCGGATGCTCGGTCGGGCATCGGGGTGCGGTGCGCTGCGATTCGCGCAGGACATGCGGTCGGGGAGGACCGATGACGGGGGAGGTCGTCCACCGCTACACGAGACACGGCTGGTCACGGCCAGGGCGATCGCGTCCCGTGCCCGCGGCAGAAGGCCGACAGACGTCCGCGTCCGCCGTCAGGACGAAAGTTCTCACGGGCCAGGATGGCCGTTAGAGCGCCCGGCAACAGGGAACGCGGCGTCGCGGGGCTGGGGCACGCACCTCGCGTCATCGCTACCCGTCCATCGCTGCGCGATGCACGGGTACCCCGGCTCGTCAGTCGCCACCCGACACCTCCGGTGACTCTCTCCACCGCCTTGCGAGCCATCCGCCCGGACGCCGCTCCCTGATCGAACGCTCTATTGCCGGAGCCTCTTACATTGCGTAGTCCTCGCTCTGCACTGCCCGCGTATGTCCTGTGTAGGCCCGCCCGGTCGGCCAGCTCCTCGTGAGAGAGGCCCAAAACCAACCGTGCAGACCGGATGCACTCGCCGAAGGCCGCCGCTGCTGGGTCCTGTCCCACACGTCCGGTACCGTCCCTGACGTGCAGCCGATGCGTCTACAGCCTATGAGGCTCACCCCGAGCGAGCGCTCGTTCCTGAAGTGGGCGGGCGGGAAGACGCGCTACGCCAGCACCTTGGTGGCACTTGCGCCAGACTTCTCTGGAACATACCGAGAGCCTTTTTTGGGCAGTGGCGCTGTCCATTTCGAACTTCGACCTACGACCTCAACCCTGAGTGACGCCAACGGCGAGCTAATCACATTTTTTCAGCAGGTCCGAGATAGTCCAGTTGAAGTCATGCGCCTGCTCGACTCAATGCCAAATACGCCAGAATATTTCAAGAGCTTACGCCGACAGAAGCCTGAAGATCTATCAGATCTTGAACAAGCGGCGCGGGTCATCTACCTCAACAAGACGAGCTTCCGTGGACTATGGCGTGTAAACAAGAAAGGTGGGTTCAATACCCCGTACGGGGCGTATGATCGCCCCTACTACAACCAAAACACTTTGCTGCGCGCATCCAAGGCACTCACGAACGCAACGATTACAGAGGCCGACTTTGAGGCGGCCATCGACCAAGCCGAGCCGGGCGACTGGGTCTACCTGGACCCGCCCTACGTCCCACTCGGTGGATGGGCAGACTTCAAACGGTACACACCAGGACAGTTCGGCGAGAGTGACCATATTCGCCTATGTGAGGCCATGCGGCGCGCCGATGCTCGCGGAGTATTCGTCGCCCTCACTAACAGCGAAACCGAATTTGTTCGTGAACTCTTCGGTGCATATTTCCACGAGGCGCGGCTTGCAACTCGCCGCGATATAAATCTAGTTTCAAGCAAGCGTGGCAGCTGGGATCTAGTATTCACTAACTATGAACCCGCAGTTCCCGAACAGATGACCCTATCGATGTAGCGTACAAATTCCTTGGCGGGGTCGAGCCGATCTGCGACGTGTTACAGGTCGCCCCGTCAACCTACTATGCCGCGAAAAACAGGCCGCCGTCGGCCCGTGCGCAACGCGACGCCGAACTCCTCGTGGAAATCAGACGCGTGTGGAAGGAGAACTACGAGGTGTACGGGGCACGGAAGGTGTGGCGTCAGCTCAACCGGGAAGGGATCACGGTGGCGCGCTGCACGGTCGAGCGTCTGATGCGCGACGCGAGGCTGGTCGGCGCGCTGCGCGGCGGCAGGCCCCGCACGACCCGCGTCGACCCAAGCGCTCCGAGACCGAAGGACCTGGTGGACCGGCAGTTCACCGCGGACCGGCCGAACGCTCTGTGGGTCGCCGACATAACCTACATTCCGACCTGGGACGGAATGGTGTACGCGGCGTTCGTGACCGATGTGTACTCCCGGAAAATCGTCGGGTGGCGGCTCGACACCAATATGCGGACCGACCTCCCCCTCGACGCTCTGGAAATGGCCATCTGGGGCCGCGAGGACGAACCGTTGGACGGGCTCGTGCATCATTCTGGCCGAGGTTCGCAGTACACGTCAATCCGCTACACCGAGCGACTCGTTGAAGCCGGCGCCACGCCGTCCATCGGGAGCGCCGGCGATCCGTACAAAATGCGCTGGCCGAATCTGTCAACGGGCTGTACAAAACCGATCTGATCAACCGTCGGGGGCCGTGGCGGACGCTCAATGAGCTTGAGCTCGCGACCTTCGAGTGGGTCGACTGGTACAACAACCGTCGGATCCACAGCGGCTGCGGAAACATGCCGCCTGCCGACTTCGAAGCCCTCTATTACATGCAAGACGAAGCTGCTATGCTGGCCGAAGCGTAAGCATCCCGGTCTCTAAAGAACCCGGAACGGTTCACTTCCTGACCCGGCTGTATGTCCTGTTCTTCGTCGAGCTCGACCACCGCCGGGTCCATCTCGCGGGCGTGACTCGCCATCCGACCGGCGCCTGGGTTACCCAGCAAGCGCGGAATCTCCTTATGACGCTGAACGAGGAGGGGCCTCATCTTTCCGCTGGCTGATCCGCGACCGGGACAACAAGTTCACCGCAGCAGTCGACGCCGTATTCACGGCCGACGACCTCACGATCGTCCGCACCCCGGTACAAGCTCCAGTCGCGAACGCCTACGCCGAACGATGGATCGGCACCGTACGCCGCGAATGCCTCGACCACCTGCTCATCCTCGGCCAGCGGCATCTCACCGCTGTCGTGACCGACTACGTCGATCACGACAACATCCACCGTCCGCACCGAGCCCTCCAACAACGGCCGCCGCTGGCGGCTGGAGCACCGCACAAGCCCACCGTGACCGTGATCCGAGGTGACCGACTCGGAGGCTTGATCCACGAATATCAGGCAGCCTGACCGGACACGATTTTGGGCACCCACAGTGTCAGGCTGAGGTACTTGGGTACCATGGCTTGCAGGAGGTGAGCGCCATGACAACCGTCGGACCCCGTCGCCAGGCCCCCCTGAAGGTCGACCCGGCCACGGACGAGCTGATCTCCCAGGCCGCGCACTTCCTCGGCATGTCGAAGAAGGACTTCGTCGCCGAGGCGGTCAAGACCTACCTCGACCAGCGCCGGGAAGAGATCCGCCGAGGCATGGTCGCCTCCATGAAGGTCCTCGACGGTTCCCTGTCCGCGAGCGTGGCCGCGCTGACCGGGCTGTCGGCGGATCGGATCGAACAGCTCGGCGGCGTAGGCGACTGGGAAGCGTGACCTATGCCGGTCCGCCCGACCCTGCGCTGCCTGCGTGAGGACCTGCACCTGCCGCTCCCGCCGGCCAGCACTTCCCTTGACCAGGTCGACCACCCGCTGCTGGCCAAAGCCGGCGAGCAGTTCGCCGACCCGGACACCCCGCACGAGCGGATCCGCAGCATCGACGACGTGGTCCTGTTCAAAGTCAAGATAGGCCGATGGCGTGGTGCGACCTACGTCGACCAGGCTGCGGACGAGGCTCGCGACTGGCTCGTCGCCGCCGGCCGACGCGAGGACGGTGCCGCCGACGACTTCTACGCAGCCCTGCACACCCAGGCCCGCGCCGCCCGGCAGCGCTACAACGCCGAGCAGGACAAGCCGCTGACCACCGACGCCTACAGCCGGCATCTGCTCCCGGGGCAGGACGACCAGGACCGCTACCTCCTGGAAGCTGGGACCAGGCTCGCGAAACGTCTCGACACCGCCGTCCGCGACCTCGTTCGTGGCTCGCTGCGCGACGGCCACGAGCACGCGGTCGACCTCCCTGGCTTCCGCCTCGGCCTACTCGTCCGTGCCGACCACGGCCACGAGACCTACGTCGCGGTCCGGATCACCGGCTCGGTCCCGACCGGGCTGACGGCCGTGATCCTCTCCCGCGTCCCGGGATGCGCAGCCGACGGCTGGTTCCCCGAGTACGCCCTCCCCGAACGCCACCTCCTGCCCGCCGAACAGGCCTGGTCCAACCTCATGGACCCTAAAGCCGCCGCCCAGCTCTTCGACGGCCAGGACTGACAAGAACGACGCCTTCGCCGTCCCGCGGCAGCCGGCCGGATCAGGCCCCTACTCGATGACACAACGTGATGAACCGCCTGACCTGCAGAAACAGGTTGGTTCTCACGTCTTGGACGTTTCCGCGCCCGTCGAAGCAGCAGGTCGGCGGGCCGGGCAGCTGGTTCGAGTCTCCTTTGGCTCCGCAGCAGTCGACTCCTGTCGGTAGTCGTTCAACGACGTAGCGGGCTGAGTGAGGCTGCGGATGGAGGGCTCCCGTGTCTGGGGTGGCATGCTCCAGCGCACGTCGCCATAGCTTGATGAACGCGGACTTCTCAAACGGTTCCGTAGGCACGGTGTTCCGAGTGAGGGTCAGACAGGGGTTCCGAGGCGCCTACCGTTTCATCCGGCTTGCCTGGCGGACTGTGATGGCTCACTGGGAATGGCGCTCTGTGCGTCGCTGGCCCACGGAGGTTCAGCAGCCTCCGATGAGGCGATTCATCGGATCGGCGGTTGTCGAAGCCCCGGCTCGGCGCAGGGCCGTGATCGTCGACCTGTCGGTGGCCGCCGGTCAGGGACGCGACGGCCGTTCGGTGAGCGGCGAGCATCTGTGGCTCGTACTCCGCCACGAGCCGGCAGAGCAGTTCGTCGGGGGTGCGCACCTCGATGCCGGCGGCCGCCGCAGTATCGGCCGGGAAGTCCTTGACCTTCCACGTGCAGAGCACAGTTGCCTGCGCGGCGACGGCCGCGGCCAGGACATGCCGGTCGTCTTCGTCTGGTAGCCACACGCCGGCGAGTGCGCGAAAGTCTTCCTCGGCGGGCTCGACCTCGGCGAAGGGGAACGCGCGGTTCAATGCTGTCACCAAACGCTGGGCAGCCGCATTGGAGAGCCTCAACCTTGGACGGGACCGTGAGTCTGGTTGATCCTGTCGGGGTGCTTCTGGCATCGCGGGAATCACGCGTTCGTGTTTCCCGCTGAGCTCAACCAGCCACCCAGGTTCCACATGCTCATCGCGGACCGCTGGAAGCCCACAGGGGGGCGAGACCTTCCACGGCAGCGAGTCGGAGTCGGCGCTGGTCAACTGGTTCCGCGTCAGATACCGAGCGTCGCGACGTTGCCGAACGGCGTGTTTCGGAAGTCGTCGTTCGATCAGGGAGCCGCGTTCAGGCGGTTCCTGGCAAGACCGCGGGCCGCACCGATACCGGATGCGTGCTATCGGTGTGGCCGAGAACGTGGCCAAGGCCGCCTGGACGTGGCGAGCCGGACAGACGGCTTTCGCAACACGCCCTGACGACGGATGCGGCCCGTGTCGCTACGGTGTCGCTATGGGGACGGCGCGGACAGAACGGATGAAAGCCAGCCGCGTCCTATGGCTGGCTTTCTGCGTGCTGTTCACGGCGGCCGCGATCCTGGGTGCGTGGGGCCTGGCGCAGCTGAGCCGAGCCGCCGACCAGTGTCCACCGCCGCATGCACAGCCGTGCGGATACACCACCACAGATATCATCTACTTCGACGCGCAGCTGTTCCTCCTGGGCGCCGAGCCCCTGCAGGACGGCGGCCCCTTCCCGCTGCCGCTGGAGGTCGCCCGTTTCCTGGCGCCACTCGCGACCGCCTACGGCGTGGCCGTGTCCGTGTGGGACCTGTTCACCGACCGGCGTCGCCGCTGGACGGCCCGTCGAGCGCGCGAGCACGCGGTCGTCATCGGCGATGATCCGTTCGCGATGACGCTCATCCGCCACCTCCGGGCCGAAGGTGTCCAGGTGGTCGTCATCAGCGCCGACGCGGATCCCGACGGCGCCGAAGGGCTCGCCGCGGTCGCGTCACTCGTCGTCATGGGCGACCCCTGGGACCAAGCGGTGCTGCGTGCCGCCGGTGTGCCCCGAGCCGACACCGTGTACGCCTGCCTGCCTGACAGCGCCGCCAACGCGGCCGCGGTGGCAGCCGTTGCCGCGCTCGCCGAGCAGCAAACCGAGCGTGACGAGCCCCTCGCCTGCTACGCACGGCTGGCCGACGGCGAGCTGGCGCTCGCGCTGAAGGCACGCCGGCTTGGGCTGTTATCAGCATCGAAGTTCCGGCTGGATTTCTTCACGCCCGAAGAGATCGCCGCGCGCTCGCTCGCCGCTCGCATCCTGGAGCCCCATCTCGGTTCCGACGATCCGGTGCCGTCGGTCGCGGTCGTCGGCCTGGGCCCGTTCGGGCGCGCGCTCATCGTGGAGCTGGCCAGGCTGTGGCGGGTCCGTGTCGGCGCTCCGCCGCTGCCGCTTGTTCTCGTCGACACGGATGCCTCCGCCCAGCTCACTGAACTGCAGCATCGCTACCGGTCCGTCGACACGCACTGTGCGCCCCAGACGAAGAACGAGCCGGCGCAGCGCGTGGATCTCATGACGATTCCGTGGGAAATCCGCATACCAGATATTCGCCACCTGGTTCTCTGTGACCAGGATGAGGATATTGCGCTGCGAGGCGGCCTGAATGCGATTCGTGGTACCGCAAGTACCGGCCAGACCGTGACGGTCTGTATGCAACAGCGGACAGCCCTCGGCGACCTGTTCAATCGCCAGCTGCTCGATCCCGGGCCAGGTGAAGTACGGATATTCGCAATCATGAACGAAGCGGCGAAACCGGCCGAGCTGCACAACGACACGCTGACGGTCCTGGCACGTGCCATTCACGGCCAGTATCTGATCGACGAACAGGCAGCCGGCGGCGCCCTCGGCGACAGGGACTCGATGCAGCCCTGGGAGGCCTTGCCCGCGGACCTGCAAACGGCAAACCGCAGACAGGCCGAGGGAATCGGCGCCAAACTGAACGAGATCAACGCGGTCGTCGTCCCGATGACCCATCCGACGACCGGGTTCACCTTCAGCGCCGCCGAGATAGACATGCTCGCCCGGCTCGAGCATGAGCGCTGGTGCGTTGAGCGCCGCGGCAGGGGATGGACCTTCGGTCCGGTTCGCGACGACCTCCACAAACGCCATGACCTGTTACGTGACTGGAGCGACCTGTCGCCCGATCAGCGTGTCAAGGCCACCGCGGCCGTCCGCCATCTGCCGGAGCTGCTGGCCGACCACGGCCTACAGATTTTTCGGCTGCGTTGACGACCACGGCACCCGCGATCACGGCACCCGCGGCCGCGGGCCGCACGAAAAAATCTATGATCGAACAAGTTCCAGCCAGTCGCCGGCCCCACCCGGACAAACTTCGACCGGAGATTGACCCGCGCGTCCGGCGGAGGGACCGTGGATGAATGGCAAACGTGGGTGAACCAGTGCGCATCGTGGAAGACGAACCGATCACCTGGCCGGAGGAAGAACCGCTCGCGGTCCCCGAACCGGCGGCCGATCCCGAGCCCGTGCCGGCAGGCACATGAGCGTCATCGGGTGGCGTCAGTGGGCGGTGGACGCCCACGGGCGGCTCCGGCCGGCCTGGACTCCATGGTCGCCGTTTCCACCCGAGCTGCTGCTGTGGCGTCCTGACGGCCTCACCCAAGCCCTGTGCCTGCGAGCGCAACGTGATGATCTCAGCACGCGGAGGTTCCGGATCCCCCTGGCTCCGCACCCGCGGGTACCCAGTGAGAACTGTGTCTGCGGACTGTACGCGTGGTCGTCACCACGGGGGCTTGCCGACGCCGCCGCCCCGACCTGGACCTCACGGCCCATCGTCGTAGGCGCGGCACGGCTCGGCGGACGGCTTGTCGTCACCGAACGCGGCTACCGCGCGCAGTTGGGATACCCGACGGCCGTTTTCGACCCCGACGGCGTCGTGTCGCCCGCCTACGCGGTGGCGCGCTACCTCAGCTGGGACGCGCTCGTCGCCGAATGGCATGCGCGGGATGGCACCTGAGTAAGCCGCCGGCGCGTACGGCTCCCCCCGTCCGTGGGTACGCACAGTGCGGATTCCGCACCTAACCAGTGAAGCTGGCACCACGCACGGCGACAAACGCCCGGTCGGTCACTGGTCCCCAGATCCCGTCGACGCCGACCCCGAGCGCGGCCTGGATCGCCCGCACAGTCGCGATGTAGGCGGTCTGTGAGCGAGGCCCCCAGATCCCGTCCACGGTCGTAGCGACCGCGGCCTGCTCCGCACGGGTATGGCGGTTTGCCCGGACGGCCTGGAGGGCGGTGTCGGTCACCGGCCCCCAGATCCCGTCCACCGCCACATGCACGGCCCGCTGCAGAGCCTGCGCCTTTGCCCGCGATCGTCCGCTCGCGTCGGCACCGCCGCCGGCGCCCGTGCTGACAGTGCCTGTGCCAGCAGTGCCCGTGCTGACAGTGCCCGTGCTGACAGTGCCCGTGCTGACAGTGCCCGTGCCGGCGAGGAGCCGCGGTTCCCGCACGATCTCCGCAGCCCTGGCGATGATCTGCGCCGCCGCGGCCGCGCGCAGCGTGCCTGGGCAGCCGAGATGATTGCCCCACGCCGCTCCCCCGTCCGAATGCATGATCAATCCAGAGTCGCCCGGGGTGTGTGTGACGGCCAGCGCCCAGCCAAAGGTCCGCACTCCGTCCGCGTATGCCTGTGCGATGTTCTCGATCTGCTGGTCGGTCAGGGCCTCGGTGTCGAAGCCCTCGGTCTCGATCGAGTCGTAGTCGGCGTTACCGGCAGCCTGCGCCCAGGCCCGGACATCCGAGGGCACGTACTGCTCCCGCTGGCCCGTCCTGCCTACCCACAGCGTCGACGACACCCTGGATACGGGGTTGTCGAACCAGCCCGACAGACCTCCATAGCCCTGCTGGACATGCAGGACGAGACCAATCGGACGGATCGCGTCGCCGTCGGTGTTACGAACTGGCCGGAAGGTGAATCCGGGAACGAGGTGCGCCACCAGGGCATCTTCCATGTTCCGCCGGACGGGTTTCCAGCTGGCTGTCAGCAATGGATGCCAGCCCGACCAACAACATCGTCAGCGTACGGCATCACTGCTTTGAGAGCGACCGGCAACAGGGGACGCGGCGTCGCGGGCTCGCGACGCCGGTCATTGTTGCCCGGCCGTGCCAGCCGCAGCCTCCCGGTCGAGTGCCGCGATGGCCTCGCTGACCGCGAGGATGCGCCGGGCGTTGTTCACATGCAGATTTTCGATCATTCGACCGTTCACGGTGGCGACACCGTGACCCGAGGCCAACGCCGCCTCCCAGGCCGCGAGGATCTCCTTGGACTCCTCGACCTGAGCCGGCGCAGGCGCGAACACCCGGTTGCAGGGCTCGACCTGCCCCGGGTGGATCAACGTCTTGCCGTCGAAACCCAGCTGCCGCCCCTGCACGCACTCCGCTTCGAACCCGTCGAGGTCACGGATGTCGTTGAAGACCCCGTCCAGGATGGCGACCCCGACGGCGCGAGCCGCAAGCAGACACAGCCCAAGCCCGGGCAGCAGCGGTGCCCGGCCGGGAACGTGCTCAGCGTGCAGCTCGTTGGCAAGATCGTTAGTGCCCATCACCAGAACGGCAAGTCGTTGCGAGGCTCGGGCGATCTCCTCGGCATGCAGCATCGCGACCGGGGTCTCGACCATCGCCCAGATCCTGGTGCGGTCGGGCGCGCCCGCGGCCTCGAGGCTCTTTTCGACGGCGTGCACGTCCTGGGCACAGGAGATCTTCGGGACGACCACGCCGTCCGGGCCGGCGGCCGCCACGGCCCGCAGGTCATCGGTATGCCAGCGGGTGTCCAGCCCGTTCACCCGGATGGTCACCTCGCGCCCGCCGTAGGCCTGATCAGCGACCTTCGCGCAGGCCCGCTCACGGGCGGCCTCCTTGGCGTCCGGCGCGACAGCGTCCTCAAGGTCGAGAATCAGCGCGTCCGCGGGGATGCCGCGGGCCTTCTCCAACGCCCGCTCGTTCGCGGCGGGCATGTACAGAACGGAGCGCCGCGGCCGATACGCGAGCGCCGCGGTGCCGGCCGGGGTGCTGCTCATCGGGCGGCCTGCCCGGCCAGATCGGTGAAGCCGTAGGCCTCGGCCAGATGCGGGTCGCGCGCGGCCAGGGTCCGCGCGAGGTTCAGGACGACCTTGCACTGTTTGACCGAGGCGTCATCCTGCATCTTGCCGTCCACCATGATTGCCCCAGTTCCATCGCCCATTGTATCGATCACATGTCGAGCCCAGGCGACCTCGGCGGGCTCCGGGCTGAAGACCCGCTTCGCGATGTCGATCTGCACCGGATGCAGGCTCCAGGCGCCGACACAGCCGAGCAGGAACGCGTTGCGGAACTGGTCCTCGCAGGCCACGACGTCCTTGATGTCACCGAATGGCCCGTAGTACGGCAGAATCCCGTTGGCGGCGCAGGCGTCCACCATCCGGGCGAGGGTGTAGTGCCACAGGTCCTGCTGATAGGTGGCGCGCGGCGCGTCCGGGTCGGCCGCGGACGGATCCTGCCGGACGAGATACCCCGGATGCCCGCCGCCCACCCTGGTGGTCTTCATCCGCCGGTCCGCGGCGAGGTCGGCGGGCCCGAGCGACAGGCCCTGCATGCGTGGGCTCGCCCCGGCGATCTCCTCGACGTTCGCGACACCGCGGGCGGTCTCCAGGATGGCGTGGACAAGCAGCGGCCGGGTGAGCTCCGCCTTCGCCTCAAGCTGGGCAAGCAGGCGATCGACGTAGTGGATGTCCTCCGGCCCCTCGACCTTGGGCACCATGATGACGTCCAGCTTGTGGCCGATCGCCGGGACGAGCGTCAGCAGGTCGTCGAGGCCCCAGGGCGAGTCCAGGCTGTTCACCCGCGTCCACAGCTGGGTGTCACCGAAGTCCGTGGCCGCGGCGAGCTTCGCCAGCCCCTCCCTGGCCGCGATCTTCGCGTCGGCCCGGACACCGTCCTCGAGATTGCCGAGCACCACGTCCAGGCGGGGCAGGATATCCGGGACCTTCGAGGCCATCTTCGCGTTGCTCGGGTCGAAGAAGTGGATCACGCGGGAAAGCCGCGGTGGGAGCTCCCGCAGCGGCGCCGGCGCGCCCACCGCAAGCGGAGCGAAGAAGTCCTTCGGGTTGCGCATGGGAGCACTCCTGTCGGCGCGTCCGTCCTGTACGGGTTGTGAACCACGCCCCGGACGGAAGATCCTCGTGCTGGTCGCGCGCCAGCCGCGGGGCAAGTATCCAGCCCGGGACGCTCACGGGCATCTGATCGGCGGGAAAAGGAGATGAGCGCCAACCGCGGGCGGCCCACCGCCGGCCTGCGCCCTGCCCCTCGCCCGGTCGCTCAGCTCGGCACCTTCACCGGGATGTTCCAGCCGTCCGCCCGGCGGACCTGCCAGAACAACTACGACGCTGTCCTGGGCGCGCCCGTCGACGCGCCGTCAATACGCGATCAGATCGATGATACAGCCGATTCCGGAAGCCGCCGCCAGTTTGGCGTCACAGGTGATGACCGCGCTGTCGAGCCTTTCGGCGAGCGCGACGTAAGCAGCGTCGTAGGGGGTGACGTTCTCGCGGAGCTGCCACATCCGTTCGAGCAGCGGAGCGATCGGCATGCGGCGGATGGGAAAACCCGCCAAGTGGCGTAACGCCCGGGGGGCCACCGCCTGTAGGCTCGGATTACCGCGAGCCAGGCCACGCAGTGCGGACGTCACCTCCACGTCCAGGTGCGCTGGCGCGAAAAGCGCATGACCGGCGGAAAAACGCGCGACGATACGCGGACGCCGGGGATCTGAAACCGCGTAGAAGGCGACCAGAACCGACGCGTCGATCACTACCAGGCTCACGAGCCGTCCCGGGCCTCGCGCACCGCGGCCACGGCGTCCTCAAGGGTGACGCCTGTTCTCTGGGGGGGTTCGTACGACGCGACGTAGTCGGCCAGCCTGACCACACGGGCCACCTCGGTGAGCCGTTCCACCACGAAGGCGTTCAGCGACTGGTGGCTTGCCGCCGCTGCGTCGGCGAGAGCCGTGTAGATCTCGTCGGGTACGTCACGCAGGTTCATCCGCCTCATGGTGCCATTATGGCACCACTCGTACCGGGCCGTCGTCGCTATCGCGTGGCCGCCACGGCTACGTGGCTCCATCCCCCGACCGAGACCGCTGAGGGCGCTGAGACCCGCAGCGGGACGTAGACATCCCGCATGGACAGTTCCTTGCCACGGGCGAACGCCGGCCGGAAGGTGGCCTGGTCCGCGAGGACCTTCAACCGGTACGTGCGCAGGGATCGGCGGTGCAGCAGGCGGCTGCCCGAGAAACGCCGCTGGAGACGCCGGCCGAGCGCCTCCACCATCTTCGTGATCCACTCCCTGGCGACAGCGAGCAGGATTCCGCCCAGGAAGGCCGCGACCACAGCTAACCACTCACCCGGCATTCAGCGCCCCCCGCACCTTGAGCCCCATGAACCATGAACCATGAACCATGAACCGCGCGCAAAGATCATTAATCGTGAGAGTAACTATATCATTCCCGTCAGCCAATAGATGTCAGCCATCGCGTGGAACGTACGGCTCGGAGGAAGGGCGGCCCAGCTGGGGCCGGCCGAGCCCACCACCAGAGCACCCCTGCTCTGTTGTTGACAATTGAGAGCATGTTGTGCTTAATAAGCGGGCCTCCGCGCCTAGCATCATCCGGGCCAACCATCATCCGGGCTGACGCCCTGGCAAAAGGGGGTACGAAAATGGACTGGCGCCGCCGAGCCTTCTGTCGGGGCACGGATCCCGAGATCTTCTTTCCGACCGGAACGACCGGACTGGCCGCGAGCCAGATCGATACCGCGAAAGCCGTATGCCGGCGATGCGCAGTCACCAGCGAATGCCTGGCGTGGGCTCTTGAAGCCCGTCAGGACAGCGGCGTCTGGGGCGGGCTCAGCGCGGATGAACGGCGCGAGCTCCGGCGCGACACGGTCCACATGCCGGTATAACCGCGGCCCATCCGGCGCACCCGCGATATCGGCCCGCCCGCTCGAAAATCCACGATCTTTCGAGGCCGGTATGACAAGAAAGCATCAAATGATCTTAGAGTGACAGACAACACGGGACGTGGCGTCGCGGGGCTGGGGCACCCGCGCCTCGCGTTGTTGTCGTCGGTCGTCACCCAACATCTCCGGTGGCTCCCCGCGTCGTCTCGCGATACGCGCGCCCCAGTCCCACCCTTTGATCCACATCCTTCTTGCCGGGTGCTCTTACAGACCCCGAGAAATCACATAGATCCGCGCCGGCTCCGGTCCACAACAACCCCGGCCGGTTGAGGATCAGCGGGGCGGGAGCGGGCGGAAATTCGGCGGTCGGCGTTCCACGAAGGCGGCAACCCCCTCGCGGAAGTCGATGCGCCGATCGGTGTCCCGGACCAACGCCTCGGCGTCAAGTTGGGCGTCCGCAAGCGTCCGTCCCCAGTCCGCCGCCAGCTGCGCCTTGACCGCGGCCATCGCCACCGGGGCGCAGTTGGCGACCAGATCGGCGGCATACGCCCGCGCGGCCGCCACGAGCTCCTCCCGCGGAAACACCCGGTCGACCAAACCGAGTGCCAACGCTTCCTCAGCGACCACAACCCGGCTGGAGACAAGCAGGTCCGCCGCCCGCGCAGGTCCGATCATCCGGGTCAGCAGCCAGCTGGCGCCGAACTCGGCCGGCAGCCCCCGGCGGGTGAAGGAGGCGGCGATCTTGATGCCAGCCGCCGCGAACCGAAGGTCGCACGACAGGGCCTGGATCAGACCGATGCCGGCGCAGGCGCCGTTGACGACCGCGATGGTCGGCTTGCGCAACGAACGGGCATGGGTCATGGGACGGGTCCGCCACGCGGGCCTGTCCGCGGCCGGTCCCTGCGACACGTTGTCAAGATGGCCCATATCCATACCGGGGCAGAAGCTGTTGCCAGCCCCGGTGACGAGCACGACCCGGACAGCGGGGTCGTCGTCGCAGGCGTCGAGCAGGTCGAAAAAGGCCCGCTCCATCTCGAGCGTCCAGGCGTTCTTCCGCTCGGGCCGGTGCAGGGTCAGCGTGGCGATGCCACTGTCGACGTCACAGCGCACGAGCTCGGGCGCCGAGATGATTGTCACGAATGTCAGCCTATCCACGTTTCAGTTGGCAACAACAATTTTCAGCCGGCGACGACAGGATCCGCCCACCGCTACGCGGCGGCCATCCGTTCCAGCCGGCAGTGCTCGTTGTGGGCCAGGGTCGCGTTCCAGTAGCCGGCGGCGTCCCGCCACAGTTCAATGACGCCCGCACAACACAGGCAGGAATAATCCATCGCCGCCTCCACAAGCAGTTCCGGCGGCACCGTGTCGCTATCGACCTGTACCTTCACCACACACCTCCGTGCTAACTCGACAACTTGAGGTGACTCGACGGGCCTCGGCTGCCCGGCAATCGCGCACTGCATTTCCATGTTTCCATGTTTCCGTGCCTGTCAACGACTGCCGGTGGTCCCACCTTTCCCGGCCCGGCCAGCGGCTGCTGGCTCCTTGGGCAGCCCGAGAACGGTTTCACCGAGAATGTTGCGCTGGACCTGGGAGGAGCCCGCGTAGATGGTGCCCGCCACCGCGTTGTACAGGGTGCCGAGCCAGGACGCGGTGGAATTCGGGGAGCCCGGGTCATCGGTGCGGTAAGCCCGCGGCGGCCGACGCCCCTCGGCAACCATGGCCGCCGCGCCGAACACGTCCAGACTCAGGTCAGTGACCTTCTTGTGGTATTCGCTCCAGTACAGCTTGCTGATCGATGACTCGGGGCCGGGGGGCCTGCCCCGCAGGTAACCCGTGAGGACGCGGTAGCCGAGGAAACGCATGACCTCCACGCGGGCATAGCAGTCCGCGAGCCGCTGCCGCACGAGCGGATCGGTGTCGAGCCCTCGTTCACGGACCAGGTCGCGCAGCCGGTCGAGCTCGTTGCGGAACAGCACCGGGTTCGTCGCGGCTTCCTCACCACGCTCGTAGCCCAGCAGGGTCATCGCGACCTGCCAACCGGCGTTGACCTTCCCCACCACGTTGTCCGCGGCTGTGCGCGCCCCGGTGAAGAAGACCTCGTTGAACTCGCTGTCGCCGTTCATCGCCGGGATCGGTCGTACCTCGATCCCCGGCTGCCGCAGGGGGACCAGCAGGAAGGAGATACCGCGATGCGGTGGCGCGTCCGGATCGGTGCGGGCCAGCACAAAGATCCAGTCTGCTTCGTGCGCCATCGACGTCCAGATTTTCTGGCCGTCGAGAACCCATTCGTCGCCGTCGAGGAAGGCTCGGGTACGCAGGGACGCAAGGTCCGAGCCCGCGCCCGGCTCCGAATAGCCCTGGCACCACTTCTCCTCGCCCGACAGGATCTTCGGGAGAAACCTGTGCTTCTGCTCTTCAGTGCCGGCCCGCAGCAACGTGTTGCCGACCATCTTGACACTGAACGTGTCGTTACGGATACCCCACGGCGCGCCAGCCTGGGCGAGCTCCTCCATGAGGACCACCTGTTCGATCTTGGTCAGCCCGCCGCCGCCGTATTCCGCGGGCCAGGAGACGCCGAGCAGCCCCGCCTGAAACAGCCGATCCCGCCAGTCACGAGTGAAAGCCTCGGCCTCGTCGGCGGCAAGACTGCCGATCCCCCGCCAGCCCTCGGGGAGGTTCGTCGCCAGAAACGCGCGGACGCGGCCCCGGAACTCCTCCGCCTCGGGCGGATACCCGAACTCCATCGCACCCCACTCCGTCGACGGGTCTGGGACCCGCCACCAGCCCCCGCAACATCGTCTATATGTTCTAACTAGATCGTGTGTGCGCGCAAGCCATCCGGACTGGGACGGCCAAGAGGCTCCGGCACCAGAAGTGTGGATCAAGAAGCGGGGTTGGGCGCGCGCCAGCGCCACGACGCCGCGCCCCTGTTGCCGGTCGCTCACAACAGGCCCGCGGGCGACGGGAGCCGATGCCCGCGCCAGCAAAAGATCATCTTGATGTCATCAATCATTATTCTCATAAAACTATTTTTGATCGACCCGTCGGAGACCGGGACATCCCGTCACGATCAGCTCGACATCATCATCATAACGTAGTATAAGTTTAAAAATATATAGGATGAGAGGTGTGATCGTGACGCACCCGGCTGCTGACAGCGGCGGAGTCACCCTGACGTCCGCGCTGCGACCCCTGCTCGAGCTGGCGAGCGTCCAGGCGGACGTCTTCCGAGGACGTAGCCGCGAGAACGAGCCCACCAGGACCTTCGGAGGGCTTTTCGCCGCACAGGCGCTGGCGGCCGCGGGCCGCACGGTCACCGACGACCGGCGGGCCCACAGCCTGCACGTTGTCTTCCTGCGTCCGGGCACGGTCGGCTCGGCCACCGAGTACAGCGTCGAGAGGCTCCGCGACGGCCGCGGATTCAGCTCCCGCCGCGTGGTCGCCACCCAGGACAGCGGAGAGATCCTGCAGGCCTCGGTGTCATTCCATGTGGGCGAGGACGGCTACGAGCACACGCCACGGCCACCGGCGGTTCCCGGCCCTGATGAGCTCCCGCCGGCAAAGTCGTGGTTCACCGCGGCCGGTGACGAACTCGACGGCTGGTACAACATCTACCTCGGCAGCCATCCGGTGGACTTCCGCTTCGTGGGTGAGCCTCCGCCGCTGGCGGCCCGCCGCGGCCAGCCATCCACCGGGCTGCGGGTCTGGATCCGTGCCAGCGACCCACTCGGTGACGACCCGGTGGTGCATGCGAGCGCCATGACCTACGCCTCCGACCTGTTCCTGCTCGCGTCGGCGCTGCTCCCGCACGGCCAGGTGTTCGGCACCGGATCCGTCGTCGGCGCCAGCCTCGACCACAGCGTGTGGTTCCACCGCCCCTTCCGGGCCGATGAATGGCTGCTTTTTGACAAGGGCAGCCTCTGGGCGGGCTCCGGGCGGGGGCTGACGAAGGGCTCCGTGTTCGACCGCTCCGGGCAACTCGTGGCGTCCGTCATCCAGGAGGGGCTCCTGCGCCTCACGCCCGCGACAGCACCACACCAGCACCGGTAGACGGCGCCGGCAGGCGCGGCGGCGCGGCGGCACGGACCCGCCGTTGTCCAGATTGGCACACGTGCGTTAATTTACGGGATGCCGGTGGGAGGAGCCCGATGAGCACACCAAAGATCATTTCTGTTGACGACCACGTCCTTGAACCGGGTGACCTGTGGCAGCGCTATCTGCCCGAACGATTCCGGGATGACGGCCCCCGTCTGGTGCGGCTCAAGGGACGCTTCGGGAGCCACGCCCGCAGCAGGTGGCGGGAGGACGAGGACGGCCAGTGGGCGGACGTCTGGGTGTTCGGGGACGTCAAAATGGAGATCCTCCCGGGCTTCGCGGCAGCGGGAAAGGACCAGGACTACCTCGGCGAGCACTGGGAGGCCATGACCTACGAGGACATGCGGCCGGGCTGTTACGACCGGACGGCGCGGCTGGCCGACATGGATGCCAACCACACCGAGGCAGGCCTGAGCTTCCCGACGTTTCCGCGGTTCTGCGGACAGACGTTCCACGAGTGTGCCGACCGTGACCTGGGCCTGGCATGCGTACAGGCCTACAACGACTGGATGATCGACGAGTGGTGCGCCGACGAGGCGTACGGCCGGCTGATCCCGTTGACCCTGATCCCGCTGTGGGACCCGGAGCTCGCGGCGGCGGAGATCCGCCGCTGCGCGGCCAAGGGGTCACACGCGGTCTGCTTCTCGGAGAACCCGGCCAAGCTGAAGCTGCCGAGCATCCACACCGACCACTGGGATCCGTTGTTCGCCGCGTGTGAGGATACCGACACCGTCCTCAACCTGCACATCGGCTCGTCCTCCACGTTCCCGATGACCTCGGTCGACGCGCCGCGGGCCGTGTCGCTCGCCCTGACCTACCAAGGTGCCGCCCACGCGTTCGCGGACTGGCTCACCAGCGGCGTGCTGGAGCGTTTCCAGGAGCTGCGCGTAGCGCTCAGTGAAGGCCAGATCGGCTGGATGCCGTTCATCCTGGAACGGCTCGACAGCATCTGGGAACAGCGCCCGGTCTACGGCAACCTGAATGGCCGGCTGTCGTGCCCCCCGAGCAGCTACGTCCGCGACCGGATCTACGGGTGCGTGTTCGACGACGCCATCGGTCTCACCCTGCGCCACCGTATCGGCATGAAACAGATCATGTTCGAGACCGACTACCCGCACGGCGACTCGACGTGGCCGAACTCGAAGGTGGTTTTTGAAAAGATCGTCGCAGCGGCGGATCTCAACGCGGACGAGGCGTACCTGCTGGCCCGCGGCAACGCCATCCGCTGCTACCGCCTCGGCCGGTACGGGATCACCGAGTAGGGGCAATCTCTCCATGGCTGTCTCCGGCGGCGCGCGACAGATCCCCGCGCCGCCCCTGGCGAGCCCACCCATCACCGCTGCCTAACCGCCAACCGCCTAACCGCCAACCGCCAACCGCCAACCGCCAACCGCCTAACCGCACCACGCTTCACCAGGAGGAACCGTGCACGACATCGTCATACGCGGGGGCCAGGTCGTCGACGGCACCGGAGCCCCCCGCCAGCGGGCGGACATCGCGATCGACGGTGGGCGCGTCGTCGCGATCGGTGCCGTGCCGGACGCCGGACGCCGGACGATCGACGCCGACGGGCTCATCGTGAGCCCCGGGTTCGTCGACATCCACACCCATCTCGACGTGCAGGGCTTCTGGGACCCCACGCTCTCGCCGTCACCCCTGCACGGGGTCACCACCGTCCTGGGCGGTAACTGTGGGTTCACCGTCGCCCCGCTCGACGACACAGCGGGTGACTATCTCATGCGGATGCTGTCCCGGGTGGAGGGCATGCCGCTGGAGTCGCTACAGGTCGGCGTGCCGTGGGACTGGCGCAGCACCGCGGAGTTCCTCGACCGGCTCGACGGGACGCTCGCCGTCAACGCCGGTTTCATGGTCGGGCATTCGGCCATCCGCCGGGTGGCCATGGGGCCGGCGGCCACCGAACGGCCGGCGACCGACGACGAGCTCGAGACAATGAAGCGGCTGTTGCGGGCAGGCATCGCCGCCGGCGGTCTCGGCTTCTCCTCCACTTGGTCGCAGAGCCACAGCGACGCCGACGGGCGACCGGTCCCGTCCCGCGCCGCCCCCGCGGAGGAACTGTTCGCCCTGGCCGCGGTGGCCGGTGAGTTCGAGGGCACCTCGCTGGAGTTCCTCCCTGTCCTTCCCCAGCGGGGCGGTTTCAGCCAGGAGATCACCGACGTCATGGTCGGGATGTCGGTGGCCGCCCGCCGGCCGCTGAACTGGAACATCCTCACCGTCACCGCGAAGACCCTGCCCGACGCCCTCGCCAGGCTCGAAGTCGGCGACATCGCGCGGGCGCGCGGCGGGAAGGTCATCGCCCTGACGATGCCGGACACCCCACCGGCCCGGTTCTCCTTCCGCGCCGGCTTCGTCCTCGACATGGTGCCGGGGCTGCACGACTTCCTCTTCCTGCCGCTGGACGAGCGCCTGGCGATCCTGCGTGATCCCGACCGCCGGCGTGAGCTGCGCCGCGCCGCCGAGGAACCCTCCGCCTTCAGCCACCTCGTCGACTGGGGCTCCCGGCACATCATCGAGACGTTCAGCCCGCAGACCAAGCCGTATGCCGGACGGATCGTCGGCGACATCGCCGCTGAGGAGGGCCGCGACCCGTTCGACGTCCTGATGGACATCGTCGTCGCCGACGACCTGAAGACGACGTTCAGCAACCCCTCCCGGGAGGCACAGCCGGAGGACTGGCAGGCTCGGGCCCAGATCTGGCGCGACCCCCGGGCCGTCGTCGGCGCGTCCGACGCCGGGGCACACCTGGACATGGTGGAGTTCTTCGGCTATTCGACGATGCTGCTGCAACACGGGGTCCGCGAACAGCAGGTCGTGACCCTCGAGGAGGCCGTCCGCCTCATCACCGACGTCCCGGCGCGCCTGTACGGCCTGCGCGGCCGCGGGCGCCTCCAGGCCGGCGGCGCCGCCGATATCGCCATCTTCGATGAGACGCGCATCGCCCGCCAGCCCACCGAGACGCGTTTCGACCTGCCCGCCGGCGCGGGCCGTCTCTACGGCGAGGCCGACGGTGTCCGGCACGTCCTAGTCAACGGCATCGAGATCGCCCACGACGGCGCGTTCACCGGGGACTTCCCCGGGACGATCCTGCGCTCCGGCCGGGACACCGAGACCCCGTCCCTCGACTGATGGCCCGGCAGCGGCGACGCCCCGGAAAACGGCGATGCTCCGGAGGACAAAGTGCCCGGTAACGAGAAGGGTATGACGATGAAGACTCGTGCCGCGGTTCTGCACGGCAGAGGCCAGCCCTGGTCCGTGGAGGAGCTCTCGCTTGACGCTCCCAGAGCCGGCGAAGTTCTCGTGGAGACCATGTTCGCCGGGTTATGCCATTCCGACGATCACCTCGGCAAGGGCGCGGGCTTCCACTTCCCGCTGGTGGGCGGCCACGAAGGCGGTGGCGTGGTGCGGGCGGTCGGCGCCGGGGTCACCCGGCTGCGGCCGGGTGACAAGGTCGTCACCTCGTTTCTTCCCGTGTGCGGCCACTGCCGCTGGTGCACATCCGGTCACTCCTACCTGTGCGACGCCGGTTCCACCACCCTCACCGGGGCCTTTGCCGACGGTAGTTATCGGTTCGCGCTGGGTACGACCGGCATCGGCGCCTTCTGCACGCTGGGGACCTTCTCCGAGCACTTCGTCGCGCACGAGTACTCGCTCGTGAAAGTGCCGGACGACACCCCGCTGGATGTGGCCTCCCTCGTCGGCTGCGGGGTGCCCACCGGCTGGGGCTCGGCGGTCAACGCCGCGAACGTCCGCCCAGGTGACGTCGTGGTCGTCTACGGCATCGGCGGCATCGGAGCCGCCGCGGTCCAGGGTGCGCTGCTGGCCGGCGCCGCGACGGTCGTGACGGTGGATCCGGTGCCCTTCAAGAACGAGTTCGCCAAACAACTCGGTGCGCACGCCGGCTTCACCGAGCATTCCGAGGCCTTCGACCACGTTCACAATCTCACCCGAGGCGTCCTGGCCGACAGCGTGATCCAATGCGTGGGCGTGGCCACCCCGGAGGTCATCCACCAGTGCTACGAGATGACCCGCAAGGGCGGCACCCTCGTCCTCACCGGCATAGCTGACCGCTACGAGGAAATCACGGTCAAACTGCCCGGAGGGATGCTCACGTCGTTCGCGAAGAAGGTCGTCGGCTGCCTGTTCGGCTTCTGCAACCCGCACCAGGACATCCCGATGCTCCTGGAGCTCTATCGCAACGGCCAGCTGAAACTCGATGAGATGGT
>NZ_CAKJTO010000075.1:18059-27172 GCF_917627405.1 Protofrankia sp. Cj5 | reverse complement strand
TGGTGCGGCGAACAACAGATCGGTATGCCGCCACCGCAACGTGGCATCAACCAGACTCCCGGGCACGAGCGCCAGCTTGTCCAGGTCAAGCCGGGCTACCAGCTCTGGTGGCAGTACCGCCCGTACCTGTGACGCCGCGTTCGACGGCGTCCCCAAAATCCGGCGGAACACCGCGTCATGAGGCGTGGACGGACCCGACATGACCGCACCGTACCGACACCCACCGACACACCAGCACACCAGCCCACAACCAGGCACCGCACAACCAGGCAGCGCACAACCAGGCACCGGCCCACCGGCCCACCGGCCACACGAGGCACCCACTGCTCCCGGTCCGGACTACCGGCCTCAGCCGGGCCCCCGCACAGGCCCAGAGCTCATAGCGGGCCGCCACCACCTACGCGACATACCGGCGAACCTGGGCCTAGCCGTCGCGTTGACAAAACTCTGGGACTGTCAACTTTCCGGCTCTGCCAAGATTCCGGTGGTGACGGGTGGTGATAGGTGTTCATGAGAGCAGGATGCGCTGGCGGAGCAGGGGGAACCCGGCGCGGCCGTACATCTGCCTCTTGATCAGTTTGACCTTGGTGTTGGTGCCTTCCGTGGGGCCGTTGCTGTCAGGCAGGGTCAGTCCGGCAACGACGGCGTCGTGGTCGGTGTCGAGCCCGGCGACGAAGGCGTGCAGGAAGGGCAGGTCGTCGTCGCGTACGGTTTTGATCCACATGTCGAGGTCCTAGCCGCAGCGCTCGGTGAGCAGGGCGGCGAACGCGTGTATCCGGGCGGCCAGGACGGTCAGCTGCGGGCAGCTGGCGACCAGGTCGTCGAGGTGCCGCCGCCGATGATCGGGCAGATCGGCGGGCCTGCTCATGAGCCAGCCGGTCAGGCGGCGTGGGGACGGCGGGGTGCGTGCGGGGTCGGCGCGCCCCTGGTTGAGGTAGCGCACGAGCAGGGTGGCGCTGCCCGGGTAGCCCTGCGCACGGATCTCGGCCAGCAGGCGGGTGACCGCCACGGCGGGCTCGGCGGCGAGGCGGCGGCGCAGGTGGTCGCGCTAGGGGTCGACCAGCGTGCGGCGGTACTGCGCAGGACGGTGCAGGGCCTCGGCCGATTCGGCCTGGGCATAGCGCGTGACGGTGCTGCGCGCCCACCCCAGGCGCCGCGCGCACTCGGACAGCCCGACGTCCTCGTCGAGCAGGGTGTGGACGCCCGGCGTGCCGGTGTGCGGGTACGCTCCTCCCGCGTGGTGGCCGTGCGGTCCGGGCCGGCGTGCCAGCAGCGGCTGTGGGTGACCACGGTCTTCTCCACGGCCTCGCCGAGGTTGTGCCACAGGTGCCAGCGGTCGCTGGCCTGCACGGCGTCGGGGGCGCCTTGGCGGATCACCTCCGCGTAGGCCGCCGACCCGTCGCGGCACACCACCCGAACCCCGGGATGCTCGCGTAGCCACGCCGCCAGGCTGTCCGCCTTCCGGTTCGGGAGCACGTCCACGCGGCGGTGGCTGACGGCGTCGATCAGCACGGTGGCGTACCGGTGGCGCCGCCGGAGCGCACAGTCGTCCACGCTGAGCACCTGCGGGGCCGGCCCGGTGGGAACCGGCAGCGCCATGAGCAGGCGCAGCACGGTCGTCGGTGAGACGGTCACGGCGAGCCTGTCCAGCAGTCCCGCCCCCGCCCGCCCGGCCAGGGCCACGCCGACCGTGCTGATGAGCGCCCCCAGGTCAGGAGTGCGCCGGGCGTATCGCTCGGCCAGCTCGGGTACCTGCTCCCGAAACGTCTGCCGTGAACAGTCCAGGTTCGGACACACCAGCCGCCGCACGGTCAACTCGATCACGACGGGTCTGCCCCCGACCGGGAGATCGGCAAGCCGGCGTCGGTGATAGCCGTGCACCCGTGCGGTGCGCGTCCCGCAGCGCGGACAGGCCACCGGCCCGGCCCGGGCCCGGGCAACGACCCGCACCCTCTGCCCCCCATCGACGACGCGCTGGACCAGCACCGCGGCCAGTTGAGGAAAAACAATCTTCAGCAGTTCGGCGTCACACAGCTGCCAGCTTGTCACCGCGACGACGGCCTGTCACCACCGGAATCTTGGCAGAGCCGTTCTTTTTGCAGCCCCCAAGTAGGGTTGCCTGATCCTGCGCAAAGCCCTCGCTCGGATCCAACGAGACGCTCAGATACTTGAGGATCTCCCTTTCAAGTTCTTCGTAAATCTTGAGAAGTTCGCGGAGCACATCCGCCAGATGGGAAGCTGCCCGATCCGGGCGGGACACAAGCTTTGATTTGACCACTTCCAGGACACCAAGATTGGTGGCGACGTTCACGAGACCGTCAACCGATGCGATGATCGATTCCACTTCAGCCCGGCGGCGATGGTCGACGCCCCGGACCGCGCCTGTCGTGGCGGAGTTCCCGTGCACGTACAGGGCGTACGAGCGACCCACCGTCGCATCAAGCACGGGATAGTAGATCTAGTCAAAAAAGTGTTTCAAAGCCCCTGACATGTAGCCGATGTTGGCCGGCGTCCCGAGCAGGTAGCCGTCGGCGGCAAGCACATCAATCGCGGTGGCCGCCAAGGCTGGGCGCACCACGACTTCCACGCCCTCGATCGCCTCATCCCTGGCACCGGCGAGCACTGCCTCCAACATCGTCTGCATGGACGGCGACGGGGTATGGCGGACGATCAACAGCTTCGGCATCGACGCCATGGTAGTGGCCCGACCACCCATCGCACCGCCCTCACAACGCCGCACCGGCGCTGCCCAGTTGCTGGACTCGGATCAGCGGCGCGGCAGGCTACCCGGCGGTTAGAGCCGCCGTAGTGTTTCGGCGTCGAGCCACAATACGTACAGCTGCCTGCCGTCTGAGTGCAGCTGTACGGGCAGCGGCGTGCCGTCGGGCTCCGTGGGCGTGTACCACTGCCCTCTGGGCAGCCTGCCCGTGTCCAGCGACGTATTCGTCCCGCGCGGCGTCAAGGTCAGGAAGAGAACGGTGTACAGGAGTTGGACGTAAAACGATCTTGGAAAGGTGTCGAGGAACTGTGGATGGTATTCGTACGCGAAGGGCTCGAGGAGGAACACCTGCCCCACCGGCTGGGTCGGCGGGACGGCCGACGCGGAGGAGCCGATGGTGCCGTCAGCGTCGGCGGCAGTCGACAGTATTTCGTCGATGACGCGCGCCTGGTCCTGCCCGGACCCACCACATGCTAGGCAGGAAAACTTTCCCTGAATGCAACCGAAACTGCTACACGGAATCTGTTCGGAGTAGTACTCCACCGACCCATCCCATCGGGTGCGGGTGCCGTTTTGATTGTGATACCCGTAACCCTGACACGCGGAGCAGGTAACTTTTCCGACGCCGGAACATGTCATGCATTGATTGGTCGCCATGGCAGCCTCCCGAGACGTATCGGTCTCCATGCTCCTGCGGAACTGACGTTCTTTCGCAATGTACCTCCGCGGTCGCGGCCAGGGCTGCAGGGCGTAATGCAAAGTCCCGTTTCCTCACCTCAGGCACCATGTTCGGGCGGTGGGGCGGATCCGGACGCAACGTGTCCGGGCTGGCACTGGCGCAGGGCGCACGGTGGGGTGAGCCCGAAGAGCACGGCCGTCCGTCACGTTGCGTAGAACATCGCAGTGGCGGGTGGACGGGACTGCCACACCAACCGAGGAGCGCACCCACGGCCGGCACGAGAAACGCACGATCCAGCTCGCCAGGGCCGGCGAGGCGGTCCGCGCCCGCTACCCGCACGCCCGCACCGTCGCAAGGGTCCGCCGCCACGTCACGCGCACCGTCACAAAGGGCCAGGGAAAGCGGCGGGTCACGAAGAAGATCCCAACTGTGGTCACCGTCTATGTGATCACCAGCCTGGCGCTCGAGACTAGGGTTCACTGGGTCCGGGATATGACGTTCCGTGAGGACGCTTCCAAAGTCCGGACCGGCACCCCGCCCCGCGTCATGGCCACGCTCCGTAACTTCACAATCGGGCTGATCCGTCTCGCGGGCTACACCAGAATCGATCCCACCATCCGCAAGATCCGACGCGACACCGCCCTGCTCCTGACCGTCCTCGGCCTCAAAGACCCGGCCTGACCAGCATCAACAACTTTGCAGCACGCCCTGGCCAAGCTCACCCGCCCACACTCCGCATCCACACACTTAACCCCCCGTACATCATGATCAACTTATGTTACGAGTCTGCCGGAAAATAACCCGTAGGTTCCGATGATGGGGCATGATCCTCTGGTAGGGGCGAGTTTGCGGTCACTCGGGAGCTGCTCGCGGCGAAGTTCGAGACGATCTTTCCGCATCTCGACGAGCGGCAGCGACGGCTGCCGATGGCCGCGGAGGCGCGGGCGTTCGGGCGTGGCGGGATCCGGCCGGTGGCCGCCGCTGCGGGTGTCCGGGAAGCCACGGTGTCGGTGGGTGTCGACGAGCTGGACGCGGGCGGGGAGCCGTTGGGCCGGGCCACAGGAACACCTTTTCCATGGCACCGGGCGTGCGCTGGTACTCCCGAAGGCGGTCCTGCGCCCAGAAGCGGCGGGTCGCCTCCTTGTCCCACGCCACGCAGGGCAGCCCAGCCCGACGGAAGAAATCGGGGATCTGGTAGCCCTTGCGGTAGAGCGGACCCTCATCTCCACAGATCAACTCCGCGATCCCCATGAGGATCTCGTCGTCGAAGGACTTCATGGGCGTCTCGGTTTTTCGTGGTCAAGGCACGGCTCCGAGCTGGGAGCGTGCGGACAGTGGTGTCGTGACCACGCTACCGACCAGAACCGATACTCAGCCGGCCGCGCAACAGGCTGTTGGGCGAGTGGCCAGCCAAAACGACCTCTTGCGCAAGATCGGCCATGCTCTGTCATATCTGGCACAGGGTTCGCGCTACTTTTGGTCGCAGATCTTGCGGAAAGTCGCGTGCTCACGCTACGTATCCAGAAGATCGGGAACCCTGGCAGGCCGCGCAGATGGCCGCCGGCTCGGCAGTGCCGGCCCTACGTCCGAGATGGAGAATTCGCCAATCTCTCTGTCGACGAGTGGGAATTCCGCGTCACGAACGAAATTCTGGCCTGGGTCAACGGCCTCGATCCGAGATCCAAGGCGCTCGTCGTCCACGCGATCGACCGGCTGGCCGATGCCGGGCCAAGCCTGGGCCGGCCGCTGGTCGACCACCTGGCCGGCTCGGAGATCCACAATCTCAAGGAGTGACGGCTATCCGAGCCGCAGGAGTACCGCTCCAGCTGCTCCGTCCGGCGTTGACGCGCCTGACGGAGCAGCTCGGAATCGAGCACGTCCTCGCCGCTCGCGAGGCGATGCCCACCGCGGTTCCGTAAAGTTGCGATCAGTGGAGCGCGACGGACCGGAGGGTGGTGGGTGATGACTCGCTCGTTCAACACGACTGGACCGTGCGTGCCGATCGATCATTACATGATCCCAGCCCCGGCACGGCTCCCGGAAGTTCCAGATCTCGTCGAGGACAAGAAATATTTTGTTATTCACGCCCCCCGCCAATCGGGCAAGACAACGGCGCTACGGGCACTAGCCGCCGAACTGACCACGAGTGGGCGCCACGCGGCAGTGGTGCTGTCAATGGAGGCCGGACAGCCCTGGCCGGATGACGTCGGCGCGGCCACCCGTGCGATCCTCGGCCGTGCCCGTCGCGCAGCACGAACCAACCTGCCCGCCGAGTTGCGTCCGCCGCCATGGCCGGACAGCTGGGACGAAGTGCTCCTCTCGGACGCATTCGCCGCCTGGGCGGAGGCCTGCCCGCGACCACTCGTTCTTTTCCTCGACGAGATCGACTCTCTCGCGGGGCGCACGATGCTCAGCGTGCTTCGCCAACTGCGGGACGGCTTCGCTGACCGCCCCACCGGCTTTCCCGCGTCCGTGGCGCTCTGTGGCCTGCGCGACATCCGCGACTACAAGATCGCCGCAGGCGGCGACCCGACCAGGCTGACATCGCCAAGCCCGTTCAACATCGCGGTGACGTCGCTGCGGCTGAGTGACTTCACCATCGACGAGGTCCGCGCCCTCTATGGACAACACACCACCGACACCGGCCAACGGTTCACCTCACAGGCCGTCGAGTACGCCTACGCACTGACGATGGGCCAGCCATGGTTGGTCAACGCCCTCGCATACGAGATCGTCAACCGCATCAAGGTGCCAACGACGGTGACGATCACAGGCGAGCATGTCGACGAGGCCGCCGAACGGATCACGGTCGCCCGTGAGACCCACTTGGACTCCCTACTCGACAAGCTCCGTGACTCCCGCGTCAGACGGATCATCGAGCCCATCCTCGCCGGCACGCAGGTCAGGTTCGACCCGTTCGCCGACGACCTCGCCTACACCACCGACCTGGGACTGATCCGACGAACCGCGACAACGGTCGAAATAGCCAATCCGATCTACCGGAACGTCATCACGCGAGTCCTTGCCGACGGTCTCTTCGAGGGGATTCTCGGCGCGCCCCGGCCCCGCTCGTTCATACTCCCCGACGGCCGACTCGACCTGCCCGGCCTGCTCACCCGATTCACCGACTTCTGGCACCGGAGCGAGGACATCCTCGAAGCCGACGAGCCCTACCGCGAAGTGACCCCCCACGTCACCCTGCTCGGCTACCTCGACCGCGCCATCAATGGAAGCGGCTTCGTGGACCGCGAATACGGCGTCGGACGCGGCGCACTCGACCTGCTCATCCGCTGGACCTACACCGAGCCCGACGGCAGACCCGCCGTCCAGCGCGAAGCTCTCGAGGTCAAGACCCACCGGCCCGGCGACAAGGATCCGACGAAGGCCGGCGTCAGCCAGTTGGACGGCTACCTGCTCCGCCTCGGCCTCTCCGCCGGCCACCTCGTGATCTTTGACCAGCGACCCGCCGAACGCAAACGCGTCGCCACCAAGCTGGGCTCAGAGACCACCACAAGCCCCAGTGGACGGACTATCACGATTGTCCGTATCTGACCCGCCAGTACGTCGTCCTGTCGACGGCGACCCTCGACCGGCTCGACGAACACGTCGACGTCGTCGAGTTCGAGGCGGCGATCTCCGGCTGGGCCGTCGCGCGGGCCCTGGCCTGCCCACCCCGACCCGCGGCGCCACCCACCGAGCCCGCCGAAACGGCTCAGCCAGCGCGGCGGTGCCGGCGGTCGCGGGCGGACGCGCTACGCGAGACCGACCCGGACGGCCGTGTCCGGCTCGCTCCGACTCACCCGTTCGTCGACCCGGCGGTGCGGGTCGAGGCCTCCTACCAGGCCGGCCAGCAGGCCGTCGCGGTCGACGGGAAGGAGTCCCGCGGCGCGAAACGCGGCGGGATGCCCAGGGTGCACCTGCTCGGCTCGGTCGTCCACGCTCTGCGCATGCTGGTCGCCCAACAGCGGGTGGAGAATACGACCACCGAGGTCAGGCACGTCGCCTCACTCCTCGAACCGCTACCGCTGCGTGACGTGGTGATAACGGCTGACGCTCTCCAGACGAACGTGGCGAACACCCTCTACCTGCGCCGGATGAAGCTGGCGCACTACCTGCTGCCGGTCCGGGGTAACCAGCCCCGCCTGTTCGCCCTGCTCGACGCCCTGCCCTGGCTGACTACCCCGGTCACGGCCGCGACTCAGGAGCACAGCCATGGCCGGCTCGAGACCCGTACCCTGCGCCACCTGCCGATGCCCGCCGGCCACGGGATGGTTGATGCCGCCCGCGCTGTGCTCGTCGAACGCTCCGTCACCGAATGGCGCGGCGGCGCCTGGCGGACCAGGACCGAGGCTGTCCTGTCCATCACCAGCCTCGCCGCTCATGAGGCCACCCCCGCCGACCTGCTCGCCCACGTCCGCAGCCACTGGACCGTCGAGCACACACATTGGCTACGGGATGTCATCTGGCGCGAGGATGCCTCCCTGCTCCGTACCGGCGACAACCCCCAGCTGTGGGCCGCTATCACCAACCTCGTGATCAACATGTTTCGGCTACTGGGAGTAACACGGTTCACGATCAAACGGGTTTTATAGGACAAAAACGGTACTTCGTATCCCGTCGCACCGGGTACGAAGCTCGTGATCCTCCTCGAATCTGCGCAAAACCGGCTCGACGGACTGGAGGACAAAACTTCCGATAGGTCAGCAGATCTTGATCAAACTCACTCTAAGAGAGCATCTCGTTCATTTTGCGATGGTTCAGTCGGATTTCTGGCGGTGGCAAGGTGGGGCAGAGTCGGAACCGTCCCGCGCCAGAGCCGCCTCAGGCGGTGCAGACGACGGCGCAGGTGAGTCGATACCCCACCTCGCCGTTCCTGAATCCCGACAATTGCCGTGTACAGGACCCGACAAACTTCGCCTATCTGGACGAAATGCTCTCTAAGTGGTCGCCGCCGGAAGTTCGTCCAGGGTCTGCCGGCGCCAGACGGCGCCTCGCCTCGTTGTCGTCGGTCCCGGTAGAACACCGCTACCGGGGCCTTCTCCGCCTCACGATGCATCCGTCTGTCATCCGGTACCCCCGAACAACTTCCGGCGGCGACCGCTAAGTCGCATGGTCATACCGTGTGACGCAGCGGCTCGCTGCCACTTCGTGTGGAAGTTTCACGGTCGCATGCGCGACCTCGATGGCCGACTCGCGATGCGCGACGATCGAGGGACCGGCCTCCAGATACGCCTGCCGGCTAGCCGAAGAGCTGGTCGAGGGTGTCAGCGCTCAGAACGCGGACGGTCCAGGTCCGCAGCTGGTCAGCGGAGGCGTTACGCACGGTGGTGAGCAGCGCCTCGGGAAGCGGGCCGAACTTGAGCGTCAGCTGCTGGACGAGGGTCTCAACACGGCCCTCGGCGCGGCCTTCGACACGGCCCTCGGCGCGGAGCTGCTCGGCGATGGTCATGTAGGCCTCCTCCGCGTCAGAACCAAGAGCGGTAATCAAATCATGCAGCTGATCACGGATCTCTGCCTCCCCGACCAGCTCAATGTAACGCAGGAGAGCAGCGAACTCCTCCCTGCCATCAGGACCATCCAGAACCGCCCGCAACTCATCCGCCCACGGCCCCAGCTCCTTCACCAGCCACGGATTCCCCGGAGCGATCTTCAAAAGGAGCAGCGTCAACCGCACCGACGACGTCAACGGCCGCTCCCGCAGCGCCCGCGCATCAA
>NZ_CAKJTO010000075.1:0-17706 GCF_917627405.1 Protofrankia sp. Cj5 | reverse complement strand
CGGCACGGTGAACAACAGATCGGTATGCCGCCACCGCAACGTGGCATCAACCAGACTCCCGGGCACGAGCGCCAGCTTGTCCAGGTCAAGCCGGGCCACCAGCCCCGGTGGCAGTACCGCCCGCACCTGCGACGCCGCGTTCGACGGCGTCCCCAAAATCCGGCGGAACACCGCATCATGAGGCGTGGACGGACCCGACATGACCGCACCGTACCGACACCCACCGACACACCAACCCACCAGCCCACAACCAGGCACCAGCCCACCGGCCACACGGAGCGCCCACTGTTCCCAGTCCGGATTACCGGCCTCGGCCGGGCCCCCCGCACAGGCCCAGAGCCCATAGCGGGCCGCCACCACCTACGCGACATACCGCAGAACCTGGACCTGCCGTCGTGCGGCAAGGGGCCGTCGCCCAGGGCCGGGGCCGGGAAGGCCGACTGGCTCGACGGGTTTGATGACGACGTCGAGTCCTGCAGCCGAGTCATCCTCGATGGCGGGGATGGCCGGCCGAAGATCATGAAGTGTCGGCGCAGGGGCAACCGGGTCTGGGTCGGCTCGCCTCCACACGTGCACCACCGCTTACGCGTGCACCACCGCTGCGACCAGCCGATGGTCGACATCAGCAACCACATCGCCTACGACGGGCTGATAGTCCGCGGTGTGGCCCACCATCAGTAGGTGCAGGTGGGGGCTTCGGCCGGGGCGGGGGTCGTCGGCTCCGCCGTCGGCGGAGCGCCGGTACCCGAAGCCGCCGGCGACGTGGCCACCGCGCCGGGCGCCTGGCTGCCCGCGTCGCCGGGGACGACCCCGGTGAACGAGGATCCGACGATCAGTGCCAGCCGGGTCGCGGCCGGGTCGCGCTGGAGCTCGGAGCCGGGTACGGCGGCCTGCAGGGTCCGCGCGGCGGCATCCTGCCCCGGTCCGTAGACGACCTTGGAACTCGTGTGGTTATGCGACGATGCGTTGCCCTCATTGGACGCGTGAAAGCTCTGCTTGGTCAACGCGGTGACGGCGCGGGCGGAAAGCCCGGTGATCATTGAACCGTTGTAGACCGCCACGGTGATCTGCTCCGTCGCGGTGACGGCGGGGCTGCCGCTCGGCGTGGACACGGCCGGCGACGGCGACGGCAACACCCGGGCGGCGCTGTCGCGGGCACGCAGCGGCCCAATGATACGCTCAAGATCATTTTTATCATAGATCTGGACCGCGCCGAGTCCTGGTAGCTCACCCGAGTCGCCGATGCCGCCCTCGGCACGGGTCGGGGCATGGGTTGGCAAGGTGACCACGTGGATGTTTCCCGCGGCCACATCCCGCATCCGGGTGGCCAGCCCACGCAGATCGACAATGCTCGTGTGGCTGTCGAGGGTGAGCGCGGACGTCACCGTCGACAGCAGCGACTCAAGCTTGCTCGGGCTGGTCAGCACCCCACCGGCCATCGTCTTACGGACGACGGCGCCGATGAACTGCTGCTGGCGCCGGATGCGGTCGAGGTCCTGCTCGGGCAGCCCGTGCCGCTGCCGGACGAAGGCCAGCCCCTGGCGGCCGTCCACGTGGATGGTCCCCGGGCCACCGAGGAAGCCACTCATCGGGTCGTTGGTGTTGGTGCTGACCTTTCGCACGTTGTTGTCGTAGAAAACGTCCCGGTAGGCCGACGGGAGGACACAGACCTCGACACCACCGATCGCGTCCGTGATGGCCCGGAAACCCGCAAGGTCCATGGACACGTAGTGGTCGATCCGGATGTCGGTAAGCCGCTCGACCATGTTCACCAGCAGGGACGGGCCGCCGTCGGAGATGGCCGAGTTGAACTTGGCCCGGTGCGCGGCGCGCCGATGGCCGTTCGCGTCGACGTAGTCGGGAATGGTCACCAGCGTGTCCCGGGGAAAGGACACCATCGTGCTGGTACCGTCTGCGGCGAGGTGGACGAGGATAGTCGTGTCCGAACGCTGGCCGGGCGCGTCACCGTAGGCTCCGTCGCTGCCGGCCCTGCTGTCGGTACCCACCAGCAGGTAGTTTTCGACGCCGTGGGCGGGAGCCGCTGGCCGCGGGCCGGTGAGGCCAAGCTCCACCCTGGTGATTTTTCCGTTGAGATGGCTGTAGAGCAGCCAACCACCGACGCTGGCCAGCAGGACGACGACCGAGAGCAGTACGAAGACCGCCCGGAGCAGTCCCGAGAAGACCCCGGGAGCGCCCTGCGCTGATGAACCGTGTGGGGCACGGGCCCGCGGATTGAGGCCGGGCGGTAGCGTGGCATCACCCGTTGCCAACGGCTGGCGCATCTCGCCTGATACCCGCCTCTCGTCCCACTACCCACCCATCCGGGACTGAGCGTATATAGCCGTCAGGACGAACAAGAATCGGCGGCACCGTCGACGCCGTAGCCGCCGCCGTAGCCGATATGGTGCGCTGTGGTCCAGCGGTCTGACCAGCATCGGGAGCGCGGTCCGCGGCCTGGGGCGCTCACGCGGTTGCGCGCCACGCCGGTTCGTGCGCTCTCGGGCGGCCCCGGGAGCCTGGGTAGCGGCGCGGTGACGCTCGTCCTGACCGGTGGCCCGCGGCAACGACAGCGGCGCGGCCCCGCTCGCCTACGGTGATCATACCGCGAGGCGCGCACCCCAGCCCCGCGCTGCCACGCTCCCTGTTGCCGGTCGCTCCAAAGCCGCGGCCGGGCGTACCGTCACACCTGGACAAAACCGCCGGCCGGGGCTCCCTGAGAGCGCGTTTGAGATCGTCATTCCGGCTCGCCGCGTCCAGGCGCCCCCTGGCTGCGTTGTCGGCCAAACCGATACAACTCATCCGGTATCGCTTCGGCCTTCCGCCTTGCCAGGGGGTGCCTGGACGCGGCTCACTGATCGAAAGCCCGATCTCAAACACGCTCTGGTAGCATTTCTTTTTCTACCGGATTCCACTTGGGTAATTCTTCAAAATAACACTCGCCCGTCACCGCCCGTTAGCTGCGCCAGGTATACTGGGCACGGAATTCCGGCGCGGAGGGTTCAATGGAGTTTCGGCATCTGGTATCTTTTCTGGCCATCGCGGATGAGCTGCACTTTGGCCGGGCGGCGAACAAGCTTCACCTCGCCCAGCCATCTCTGAGTCAACACCTGCAGCGCCTCGAGCGTGAAGTCGGTGTCAAACTGGTCGCCCGTACCTCCCACGAAGTCCGGCTCACTCCGGCGGGGGTGGCATTCCAGACCGAGGCAAAACAAATACTCGAGCAGACCGGCAAAGCAGTGCAGGCCGCCCGCGACGCGTCCGCCGGGCGTGCCGGCACGATCAACATCGGCTACAACTTCCCGGCCGGTCATCGCGTACTGCGGCCAACCCTGATGCGGCTGAACGCCACCCACCCCGGGCTGATCGCCCATCTGTGGGAACGGCGCACGGGGCCCCAGCTCAAAAGCCTGCTCAACGGCGAACTCGACATCGGCTTCATATTCGGCACGCCGCCTACCAACGAGCTGCACTCCCGGGAGGTGCTGCGGCTGCCGCTCGCGGCCATTGTGGGCGAACAACACGCCTGGGCCGCTCGCGAACAGGTTTCGTTCCGGGAGCTGGAGCACCAGGCCCTCGTTCTCTTCCGCCGCACCCAGTCCCCGGCGATGTACGACACCATTGTCACCACCGCGGAGCAGGTCAGAATCAGCTTGAAGATCGTCGCTGAGGTCGACGACCCGGGAGCGACCGCGCTGGTGATCAGCACCCGCCCGCTGGTGGGCTTCGCCTCGTCGCTGGAACGCGCCCGGACGGTCGGCAGCCCCGTGACCGTGGCGCTTGTCGACCCCGTACCGATGCTCTCCGTCCACGTTGTGTGGCGCCCGCGCCGGAGCAAGGTCGTCGACGCCCTGCTGGACACGCTGGAGGAAGCTGGGCCGTTCCAGTGAACCAGCCCGAGCCGGTCGTGTCCCCAGCGCCGCGGCACGCTCGCTGTTCATTTTTTGTTCCTATCACCTGATATCCGGCACCAATCGACGCTGGATATCCAGCATGATCGATCCAGTCGGCCACAACCGGCTGGCACACAATTTCCAATGCGTTTGCTCGCCGTACACCGACGGAGAGTTGAATGCAACCGTCCCTGATCGGCGTAACGCCGTGACAGAGATATCCAAAAAAACCATCGGCACACGTACGCGGCCGGTTGTCGGCTGCATAGCCAACCTCGGCGCCCCGGGGAAGGTGCGATCGCGAAAGCCTCGGTGGATCGCGATGGCAATCCACCGAAAACATCGTCGCATGCATCCGGAGGCTGCCCAGAACACAAGGCCGAACCGGTAGCCGCCGGTTCGGCCCGGAAGGAGAGCCGGGAGTGTGAGCCGCATCCAGATCGACGGGCTGACCAAGTGTTTCAGCAAGGTCACCGCGGTGGACCGGGTGAGTCTCGACATCAACCACGGCGACTTCCTTGTCCTGCTCGGCCCCAGCGGCTGCGGAAAGTCAACACTGCTTCGAATGATTGCCGGGTTGATCGAACCGAGCAGCGGGCGGGTCCTACTGGACGGGCGTGAGGTCACTTTCACCCCGCCCAGGGAACGTGATATGGCGATGGTTTTCCAAAGCTACGCTCTCTACCCACACCTGACAGTCGAACGTAATATCGGGTTCCCGCTGCGTTCACGCCGGCGCCCGCGCGCGGAGATCCGCGAGAAGGTACGCGAGGCAGCGGAGCTGCTTGAGCTGGCCGACCTGCTCGACCGCCGGCCCCGGCAGCTGTCCGGCGGGCAGCGGCAACGGGTCGCGGTCGGCCGGGCGCTGGTCCGCGATCCGGGCGCCTTCCTCATGGACGAACCGCTGTCCAACCTCGACGCCAAGCTGCGCACCGCCACCCGCGGCCAGCTACGGGCACTGCACCACCGGCTCGGCTCGACCATCGTCTATGTCACACACGATCAGGTCGAAGCCATGACCATGGCTACCCGGGTCGCGGTGCTCAACGCCGGCCGGCTTGAGCAGATCGGTAGCCCCACCGAGGTCTACGACAGACCCGCCTCGGCGTTCGTGGCGGATTTTCTGGGCGCACCGCCGATGAACCTGCTCCCCGTACGGGCCGAAAGCCACTCCGGCCGTGTCCGGTTATTTGCCCCCGGTATCGAGGTCGCACTGTGGGAGGCCGGCGATTTCCCCGCTCGTGACATTGTCATGGGGGTTCGACCGGAGCATCTGGTCACGGTCCCCACCACCGCGGAGTCACCGATGTTCCGCGGCCGGGTGGAGACGGTGGAGAACCTCGGGAGTGAAGAGGTCGCCCAGTGCGCGGTCGGTGACGCCACCCTGCTGGTGCGAGGACCTCGACCGCTTGGCCTGCGTCCCGGCGAGCAGGTGGCCGTTGACGCCGCCGCGGACCGGCTGCACATGTTCGACCAGGCCAGTGGTCACCGGCTGCGCTGGCGGGCGCCCGACGTCTCGCCCTCCCCACCGTCTTCTTCCCCACCGTCTTCGCCTCGCGCGGTGTTCGCCTCGCGCAGCGCTCGTCCCGTGTAAGGAGCACCACACGTGAAAAAATCACGCTGTTCCGGCGGTATCGCGGCGGCTCTCGCCCTCGCGCTGGCCGCGGCCGCCTGCGGGGGGAACAGCCCGGCCGCCAGCTCGCCCACGGCCGCCGCGACGGTCCCGGAACTCAGGCCCGACCAGCAGGTTTCGATCGTTTTTGAAAGCTACAACCTGGCCCAGGCCGGACCGTGGACCGACACCTTCACAGACTTGATCAAAAAATTCCAGCTGGCTCACCCCACCATCAAGGTGACGGCCCAGAAGCCCGCGACCGCGACCGCGAGCGGTTACGGCTCGGCCGCGGCCGCCAGCGTGCAGCGCCAGATCGCGGCCGGCAACCCGCCCGACGTCGGGCAGCTGGTCTTCGGTGACCTCTTCTACGCGGTGCGGGGGCTGGGGGCGACGCCGCTGGACACCGTGGTGGGCCATGACGCGGTGCAGGCGAACTTCGGCGGCACGCACCCGTTTGCAGCAACCGCGCGCACCCTCGGCGATGTCGACGGCAAAACCTACGGCATCCCGTTCGTCTTCTCCACGCCGATCCTGTACTACAACGCCAGCCTGTTCACCCAGGCCGGCCTCGACCCGGCCAAGCCACCGAGCACCTGGGCCGAGGTCAAGACGGCCGCTCTCGCCATCAGGAGCAGGACCGGCAAGGACGGCGCCTACATCGACTGCCTGACCAAGAAGGCCGGCGACTGGTGTTACCAGTCCCTGGTCGACTCCAACGGCGGATCAGTGATCTCCACCGACCGCACCAGGCTCACCTTTGCCGACCCTCCCGCGGTCGACGCCGTCACGATGGCGCAGGACCTCGTGCGGTCCGGCGCGACCCCGAAACTCTCCCAGGAGCAGGCGTACCCCGCGTTCGCACGCGGTGAGATCGGCATGATCCTGGAGAGCAGCGCGGCCGAGGCCACGTTCCGCAAGGGCGCCACCGGCGCGAGTCCGCCGTGGGATCTGCGGGCCGCACAGATGCCGAGCTTCGACGGCAGGACCGTGGAACCGACAAACTCGGGGGCAGCGCTGGTCATGTTCGCCAAGGACCCGGCCAAGCAGCGGGCCGCCTGGGAACTCATGAAGTTTCTGACCAGCGACGAGGGGTACGTCCAGCTCACCAGCAAGATCGGCTACCTGCCACTTCGCACGAGCCTGCTGGACGACCCCGCCGGGCTGAAGGACTGGGCGGCAAAGAACCCCCTGATCAAGCCGAACATCGACCAGCTCGCTCGGCTGCGGCCAGCGGTGGCGTTCCCGGGCGACAACTACGTCCAGATCAAGGACACGATGCTGGAGGCCGTCGAGAGCGTCGTCTACAGCGGGGCTGACGCGCGGTCCACGCTGGCCGCGGCTCAGGACCGGGCGACAAAACTGCTACCGAAAGCGTGACACCCGCTCCGCGGGCCGCGGGCACGACGTGGCTGGCCCGGCTCCTCGACCAGGTGCCGTCACGGCGGAACCAGCCGGCATGTTCGTGACACTCGCCGCTGTCGAGGCACCGGAGGTTCCCGCCTCGTACCCGGTGGCCCGGCCATCGGCCGCCCGCCGGGTACGCCGTGCGCTGCCGCCCTTCCTCTACCTCACGCCAGGCCTGGGCTGCCTGGCGGTCTGGACCTACCGCCCGTTGGCCGAGGCCGCGCGGCTGTCGTTCTATTCGTGGAACCTCCTGCCGAGCAGACCAAAAGTCCCGGTCGGGCTGGACAACTACGCCGATGTGCTCCAGCTCCCGCAGCTGCGGTCCTCATTGTGGCTGACGGTGACAATAATCGTCTGCCTACTGCCGTTCTCAGTCGTCCTGCCCACCATTGTCGCCCTGCTCACCCAACAGGTCCGCGGCCGCGCCAACGCGGTCTACCGCGCGCTCGTCTTCGCGCCGGTACTGGTCGCGCCGGTGGCAAGCGCGGCAATCTGGGAATGGCTGCTGGACCCGCGGCATGGCGGGGTGGACCGCCTGCTGGGCAGCCCGGTCAACTGGCTGCACGAACGCGGCCCCGCCCAGCTCGCCGTCATCGTCATCACCGGCTGGCATCTGCTCGGTTTCGCGGTCCTCGTGGTCGCGGCCGGGCTCGCCGGCATCAACGACGACTACGCGGCGGCTGCCCAGCTTGACGGCGCGACGCGGCGCCAGATCATCCGTTGGATCACGTTGCCGCTGCTGTCGCCGACCCTGGTGCTGCTGGCTCTCATGACCGTGCTGCTGTCCGGTCAGCTGACCTTTCCGCTGATCGACACACTCACCCAGGGCGGCCCCGGCGACGCGACGACCAACGTCTACTACCTGCTCTGGGAATACGGCTTCAAGAGCTTCAACGCGGGCCTCGCCGCCGCCGCCGGCCTGGTGTTCTTCCTGGGTTTCGGGATGGTCGCCGGCTGCCTCGTGTGGTTGTTCGAGAAGCTGAGCTTCCACGACAACTGATCGTCTCCTGATCGTCTCCAGTGACCGCCGGGAGCACCGCGTCCCGATCAGAACACCGGTGGTTACAATATCTACGAGGAGTAACCGATGGCTGTCTCCACGACGGCAGTGACGGCAGCCGCGGCCGGCATGCCCGGCGAGCGCCGTGGTGAGGGCCGCCGTCCCGGCGAGACCGACGGCCCGGTCGGCGGCGGATCGCCGCTGGGATCGTTCATCGGCCATGCCGTGCTCACGCTCCTGAGCCTCGCGTGCGTCCTGCCGATCGGCTGGATGTACGCGACGTCGCTGCGGCGCCCCAGCGACGTCTACGCCACCTCGCCGCTGCCCTGGCCGCTGTCGGTCGGTAACTACCGGCACGCGGCGGAGGTGATCCCGATCGGGCCGATGCTGTTCAACACGTTCGCCGTGGCGGCGCTGACCGCGCTGGGGCAGCTCCTGACCGGTCTGCTCGCGGCGTACGCGTTCGCGGCCTGGCGCTTTCCCGGGCAGCGGCCGCTCTATCTGCTGTTCGTCGGGACGTGGCTGGTGCCGTTCCAGGTGACGATGGTGCCCAACTACACGCTGCTGTTGCGGCTGGGCCTGCTGAACACGCTCGCCGGAGTTGTCATCCCGACGCTGTGCACGGCGCTGAGCGTCCTGTTGCTGCGCCAGCACATGGAGAGCTTCCCCAAGGAACTGCTTGAGGCGGCCCGCATGGACGGGCGATCCTCCTGGTCGGTGCTGTGGACGGTCGTCGTGCCCAATCTGCGGCCCGCGCTGGCGGCGCTCGGCATCGTCCTGTTCATCAACGCGTGGAACGAGTACTTCTGGCCCGCGATGGTTCTCCAACGGGCGAACTCCATGATCCAGCTTGGGCTCCGTGGCTTTCTCGGGGGGACCGAGGGCAACGACTGGGGCGGTCTCATGGCCGCCTCAGGGCTCGCCTGCCTGCCGATCTTCGCTCTCTACGTGCTGCTCCAGCGGCACATCGTCAGCGCATTCATCCACTCCGGCCTGAAATGACCTCGTCACAGGCCAAGGGTCACAGGTCAAGGGTCAGCCAGGGCGAACGGGCACGCGACACGCAGACCATCATCGTCCGGCCAGCCACGCGCTCGCTCCGCGACAGCACCGAGTCCCGGTGGTCGACGTCACCGGCCAGTACGCCCGTCTCGCAGCTGCCGCAGGTGCCCTCACCGCACGACCAGGGCACCTCAACACCCGCCGCGCTCAGGACGTCCAGCAGGGATTCGTGTGCCCGCACCCGCACGGCCCGCCCGCTGCGTTCGAGGAACACGTCGAACTCCTGGTCACGGGTGGGGGCGCCCACCACCGGACGAGGCTGGAAGCGCTCCATGTGCAGCCTGCCGGCCGGTCGGTCACCCCATTCCCGCTCGACCGCGGTGAGCAGGGCCTCGGGCCCGCAGCAGTAGAGCAAAGCGTCGGAGCCCAGCCGTTGGAGGATCTCGGCGAGCGGCAGCGGCCCGCGCTCGTCCTCGGGCCAGACGTCGACCCGGCCGCCGTAGGGCGCGAGCTCGTCCAGGAAGGCCATGCGCTCGCGGCGACGCCCGCCGTACCACAACGTCCAGTCCGCGCCCTGCGCGGCGACTGTCCGGATCATCGGCAGCAACGGCGTGATCCCGATCCCGCCAGCGATGAACAGGTACCGGTGCGCCCCGGCAAGCGGGAAGTTGTTGCGTGGCTCCCCCACCGCCACCAGGGCGCCGGCCCGGACCTGCTCATGCAGGTGGCGCGAACCGCCGCGGCCCGGCTCCGCCCGCAGCACGGCGATCCGCCAGCGCGCGCGGTCGGCTGGATCTCCACACAGCGAGTACTGCCGTACCATCCCCGGAGCGACGAAAAGATCAACATGTGCTCCGGGCGTCCACGGCGGCAGGTCCGCGCCAGCGGGGTCGGCGAGGATGAACGACATCACGTCGGTGCTCTGGGCCGTCGCCTCGACCACCCGCAGCCGTGACCACCGCGCCTGGGGCACGGGCACGATCGGTGCTGTCAGGTCTTCTTCGGCGGGTGTGTGCACAGCGCCTCCTTTATCCACCGGCGACCAGGTCACCGACCAGCGAGGTGTCGTGACGCGCCGCGACGAAGACGGGATGCGTGAGCACCTGGGCGAGGAAGGAAGCGGTGGTGGCGACCCCGGGACCCGCGATGCGGAGCTCATCGAGCGCGCACCGCATCCGCACGATCGCCGAGTCACGGTCCGGCGCCCAGACGATCAGCTTGGCCAACAACGAATCGTAGACCGACGGGATCCGGTAGCCGGGGAAGACATGGCTGTCAACCCGGACGAACGGGCCGGCGGGCAGCTGGCACTCCGCCAGGACACCGGGTGTCGGCGCGAAACCACGGCCGGGGTCCTCGGCGTTGATCCGGCATTCGATGGCGACGCCCCGGGGGGTCACCGCGTCCTGGCTGATGGCCAGCTTCTCCCCGGCCGCGACCCGGAACTGCTCGGCGACCAGGTCGATCCCGGTGACCATCTCGGTGACCGGATGCTCCACCTGGAGCCGGCAGTTGACCTCCATGAAGTAGTACGCGCCGCTGGCGTCGACAAGGAACTCGAAGGTTCCGGCGCCGACGTAGCCAGCGCAGAGCGCACCGTCCACCGCGGCCCGGCCCATGCGCTCGACCAGGCCCTCCGGTAGCCGCGGAGCGGGTGTCTCCTCGATGAGCTTCTGGTGCCGGCGCTGGACGGAGCAGTCCCGGGCGCCCAGGTACACGGCGTTGCCGTGCTGGTCGCAGAGCACCTGGATCTCGACATGCCGGGCGGAGGACAGGTAGCGCTCAACGTAGACCCGGCCGTCGCCAAAGATCACCTGAGCGCTGGCGCGGGTCTCGGTGTAGGCACGCAGGAACTCGTCGGGCTCGTGGACGATGCGCATCCCCCGCCCGCCACCGCCCGCGGCCGCTTTGATGATGACCGGATAGCCGATCTCGTCGGCGAACGCCTGGGCTTCCGGGGCGTGCTCGAGTGCCCGGCGGCTGCCGGGCAGCAACGGCAGGCCCGCGTCGACCATCATCGACCGGGCGACGGCCTTGTCGCCGAGGCGTTCCATCACCGCTGCCGGCGGCCCGATGAAGGTGATCCCCTCGGCCTGGCACACCTCGGCGAAATCCGGGTTCTCGGACAGGAAGCCGTACCCCGGATGGATGGCGTCCGCCCGGGTCAGCCGGGCCGCCTCGATGATCGCCGGGATGTTCAGGTAGCTCCTGCGGGCCGGGCCCGGCCCGATGTGAACCGCCCGGTCGGCCATGCGCACCACCGCGGAGTCCCGATCCTCGGTCGAGTAGACGGCGACGGTGCCGAGCCCGAGCTCCCGGCAGGCCCGCATGACACGCAGCGCTATCTCGCCGCGGTTGGCAATCAGGACTGTCGTGAACATCAGGTGCTCACACGGTCCGCCAGCGCGATCGAGAACAACCGCTGCCCGAACTCAACCGCGGCCGCGTCCGGCTGGATCACCTCGACGATCCGCCCCGGCTGGTCCGCCTCGACCGGGATCATCAGCTTCATCACCTCGATGATCGCGACCTGCTGGCCCGCGATCACTGTGTCGCCCTCGCCGACGAACGGCTTGGCCCCGGGCTCGGCGGCGCGGTAGAACGTCCCGACGGTCGGCGCGGTGATGTGGACGAGGTTCTCGCCGGGCGTCCCCTCGGCCGTGTCGCGCGGCTGCCCGGACACCGGTTCCGGGACCGGCCCGGCCGCCGTCACGACGGGGGCCCGCTGGACCGGCACGGACGCCGCCCGCGGCCGCTCACCATCGATGGCGCCGATCCCCGATTCAGGCTCGGGCCAGTACAGCTCGACCGCCACGTCCCCGGCGGTGACCCGGACCCGGCTGGGCAGCCGGTCGGTCTCGGCGCACAGGGCGATGGCGCTACGACGGACGGCGTCCAGCAGCGAGTCGACGGTCTCCCCCGCTGAGCGCAGGTAGGAAGCCGACGACGTTCCATTGATCGTGGTTGTGCTCATCAGACATGTCCTTACTCTCCGGGTCGCGTGCTCTCCTCGTGACGACCACCGTGCGGATGTGACGGGCCCGCGCCGAAACGGCGGAACCGGGCACGGCGCCGGGCCACCAGATCCGCCTGGCCCACCGACAGCAGCGGTCGCAGCGTGTCGGTCAGCGCATGGCGGATCGCGGTCGCGGCGTGCAGCGGGTCGGCGTCCGCGCCGCCTTCGGGTTCGGGTATCACACCGTCGATAACGCCGAGTGACAGCAGCTGGCGTGCATCGACCCGCAGCGCGGCCGCCGCCTGGGGCGCGGCCGCGGGATCGTTCCACAGGATCGCCGCGCACCCCTCCGGGCTGATCACCGAGTACACGGTGTTGGCGCACATCAGCACCTGGTCGGACACGGCGAGCGCGAGCGCGCCCCCACTACCGCCCTCACCGGTGACCACGCTGACCACCGGTACCGGTAGACCGCCCATCAGCTTCAGGTTCTCGGCGACGGCAACTGCCTGCCCCTGTTCCTCCGCCTCGATGCCGGGGTAGGCCCCGGCGGTGTCGATGAAGGTGACGACGGGCAGGCCGATCTTCGCGGCCAGCCGCATGATCCGAGCCGACTTGCGGTAGCCGGCCGGGGTCGGCATCCCGAACCTGTGCTCCGCCAGCTCCGCGACGGTGTGCCCCTTCTGGGTCCCGATCACCGCCACCGGGATGTCGACCAACCGGCCCAGGCCCGCGACGATCGCCGGGCAGTCGGACGACCGGCGGTCGCCGTGGAGCTCGTTGAAGTCATCGATCATGAATGAGATGTAGTCAAGGGTCGTGGGCCGCCCGAGCCGCCGGGCCATCCGCACGACCTCCCAGGGATGGCGGACCGGCAGCGCCGCCGCCTCCCGGATGAGCGAGCCGCCCGCGGCGGGCACCGCGGCGGAGCCAGGACCGCCTGGTTCGCATCCGTTCTCCGTATGACCTGTCTGCGTATGACCCGCGGATTGGTGTCCGTCCGTCGCCGGCTCGGGGGCCGGTCCAGCCGGTTCGCCCGGCTGGGAACCGCCCGGAGCCGCGATCGCAAGCAACCGTGCGATCGCCGCCCGCAGCGCGCTACGCGGCTTGATCATGTCAACGATGCCGTGGGCAAGCAGGAACTCCGCGGTCTGGAACCCGGCCGGCAGGGTCTGCTTGATGGTCTGCTCGATGACCCGCGGACCCGCGAAGCCGAGCCGCGCCGCCGGTTCCGCGATGATGATGTCGCACAGGGTCGCGAAGGATGCGGCTACCCCACCGAAGGTCGGATCAGTGATCAGAGACAGGGTGAGGATGCCCGCCTCGTCCAGTTCGCCGAGCATGTTGCTGCTCTTGGCCATCTGCATGAGCGAGATGACGCCTTCCTGCATGCGCGCGCCCCCGGAGGCGGTCACGATCAGAAGCGGGATGCGTTCGCGCAACGCCAGTTCACCCGCCCGGGTGATGGCCTCCCCCACAACCGAGCCGAGGCTGCCGCCCATGAAGCGGAAGTCCATGGCCGCGACGATCACCGGATGCCCGTCGATCCGCCCCCGGGCACACCGCACCGCCTCGTCCAGCCCGGTCCGGGCTCGGGTCTCCCGCAGCCGGTCCTGGTACGGCTTGGAGTCGATAAAGCCGAGCGGATCGGCGTCAAACACGGGCATGGCCAGCTGTTCGATCGAATCCGGGTCGAGCAGCTGGCTGAGTCGCTCGCTCGCGGTCAGCGGCGCGTGCCAGCCGCAGTCGGCGCAGACCCGGTGCGCCTGCACGAACCTCTTGCCGTACAGCATGGCCCGACAGCCCCCACACAGGAACCATCGACCGGGTTCGCTGTCGCGGCTGGCCGGCGTTGCGTGCCCGGTCACCGGTACGCGCCGCGGTGCGGATTCGTTCGCCGCGGCCTGGTTCGCCGCGGCCCGCGGGGGCGGGCTCCCGTTGACCAGGGTCATGACCGTCCGCCCGCGGTCGCGAGCGGCACCGGCCGGTAGGTCGAGCAGGCCGCCGGGAGTTTCACCCCGGCGAAGCGGAGCTGGGCGACCCGGCCGGCGAATGCCGCGCCCGTCATGAGGTTCGCGGCGACGTCCACCACGCTTCTGTTCTCCACCGCCTCCAGATGGGTACCGCGGACCCAGGTGTTGAACGCGCCCGCGGCCGGTCCACACCAGATCTGGTAGTCGGTGACCCGCTCGGGATTCGCCCCGATGCACCAGAACGACGACAGCCCGAGATACCACCGGAAGATCAGCGCCATCTTCCGTTTCGGGTTCCCGTCAGCCCGGCGGATCTGCTCAGGGTCGCGTTCTTCGAAGTACTCGACGGTGTCGCGCCACACGTCCGCGAACGGCCGGCGCAGCACCTTGTCCTGGACCCAGGCCCGCTCCCCGGGAGGAAGATCATCAATCCCCCCGTAAGCCTGGTACAGCTCGAACAGCCGCTTCGCCTTGGACGCGAACATCGTGCCGCGCCGCAGGACCTGCACCTCGACACCCATCTCAAACATGTCCGACGACGGCGCCATCGCGCAGTCGGTGCCCTCAGCCGCGCCGAGCAGCCGCTTCGCGCCGACGGACTGCCCGGACTCCACGCACGGCTGGTTGACCGAACCGGTGACCACGTAGGCCGCGCCCATCGCGAACGCGGCGAACACGCTCGACGGGGTGCCGAGCCCGCCGGCGGCGCCGACCCGGACCGGCCGGCGGTAGCCGCGCTCACGCACGACCCGATCCCGCAACGAAAGGATCTCTGGCAGGAGCACGGCCAACGGCCGGCGGTCGGTGTGACCGCCGGAGTCCGCCTCCACGGTGATGTCGTCGGCCATCGGCACGAAACGGGCGAGCTCGGCCTGTTCAGCGCTGACCAGGCCGGCGCTGACGAGCGGCCGCACCAGCGTGTCCGGGGCGGGCGCCAGGAAAAGCTCCGCGATCTCGGTACGGGAGAGCTTGGCGAGGACCCGGTGGGCGATCCGGACCCCGCCAGCGGGATCCCGGCTCAGACCAGCGAGCCGGTACCGCACGATCTGCGGGGTGAGCTCGAGGAAGGCCGAGGCCTCCACGCAGGTCACCCCGTGTCGCAACGACAGCTCGACGATTGCCCGTTCCAGCTCCAGCTCGTTCGGGCTGTGGATCAGGTTGCAGGCGAACGGCAGCCCCGGCGCGGCCCGCCGGATCGCCGCCAGCGCCGTATCGATCTTGTCCGGTACCACGCCAGCGGCCCCGAACGACGCGAGGAACCCCGCCTTCGCCATCGCGACGACGAGACGCTCCGAGGCGATGCCGTTGGCCATCGCGCCAGCCATGTACGGGTAACGGACGCCGTGGTCACGGAGGAAGTCCGCTGCCCCCAGGCGGTGCGCGGGCATCGCCGGCGCCACGGCCAGAACACGTCCGCCGGACCGCCGCGCCGCGGTCTCGTCGTTGGTGGCGCCGATCCCGCCGGCGTGTTCCAGCACGAAACACGGCCGGTCCAGCGCGGCGAGAACCGCGTAGACCTCCTCGACGGTCCGTCCGATCGCGGCCGGGGTGGCCAGGACCGGCCCCGGCGGATAGCTGGTCACCATGGTCCCGCTCCCACTCCGTGCAGCTCGACCGCGATGTCGGTCAGCGCGTAGATACGCATGCCGGGCTTCCACACGCTGGCGTCGCCGACGACCCGGACCCGTTCGACGCCGCGGCGGACCTCCTTGAGGTGGACTTCCAGGGTCATCTCGCCGTCCGTGGGCAGGATCTGGCCGCGGTAGCGCCAGCTCATCGACAGATCCGTCGGCAGGACGAACCGGGGCTCGACCAGATCGGCGGCAAGCCCGCTGTCGACCAGCCACTCCTGCATCGCCTGGATGACCGCCTCGACACCGAGCGAACCAGGCATCACCGGGTCGAGCCAGAAGTGCAGCGCGAAGAACCAGTCGGACGGGTCGACCGGCCGTACCGCGCGCAGGTAGCCCTTACCGAAACGACCACCGCCGTCGACGACCTGGACGCTGTCAAGCATGGCGAGATGCCCCCGCGAGGACAGCGGGGCACCGGCGTCGCGCCGGCCCGCCACGTCGATCGTGCGGACCGCGCCCGGCGCTACCTCGGCGGTCTCCAGCCAGGTCGGCACGCAGGCACCGGAATCCAGCCCGTTCTGGTTCGCCAGGGCCGTGGCGTTGAAAAAGCCGAACAGGGATTCCCCCCGGTAGAACGGCTCGCCGTCCACGGACAGCTCGTAGGAGAAGTTCTGCAGGACCGCACCGACCATGACGGTGGTGGACAGCAGGGTCGAGACCTGGCGGATCGTGCGGCCCCGCAGGTCCACCTGGCGCAGCAGGGTCGCTTCGCCGTCGAGGTTGCGCAGGCTGTAGTCCTCGTCCGGGCCGGTCAGGGTGGCACCCAGGTAGTAGCCCAGGAACAACGCGGACTGCAGCGATGTCTCCATATGGACGATGTTGGGCATCGTCGGGCTCGCGTACTCCTGGTAGTACCAGGCGTCCGCGGGTACGTCGTACTCGGTCCACGCGGTGGCGCCACCGGACAGCTCACCGCGTTGGCCGTCCACGATCATCACTCGATCGACCAGCGACAGCCCGCCGCCCGGCAGCCGGGTTGCCCGCCGGCCGAGGTAGGGGGCGAACTCCGGGCCGAGCGCCACGTCCAGGTAGCCGTGAGCGCTGTTGGCCATGTGCATCTCGTTGATCATCGCCGCCTCGCCGGCGGAGTTGACCCGGCCGAGAAAACCCGGCACCGCACCGCCGCGCAGTGGCGCCACCAACGTCCCCGGCTTCTCCCGGAGCTGGAGGTACAGGCCGCTGACCCGGGCGAGGACTCCCCCCGCGCCACGGAACTCGGTGTCAAGGCGGATGCGGGGGCGGGGCGCGAGACCAGCCACAGTGACATCGGCCACCAGCTCGCAGCCGGCGTCCCATCCCCCGGCGAACACGTCCACCGCCCAGTGAGCCACCTCTGGATCAAGATCAATATTGCTGTCGGGCAGACAGACATCGAAGCGGGCATCGGGCAGGCACAGCTGGAGGCCGAGGTACAACGCGAGCGTCTGCGCTGCCTGCCAGGCCGCCTCCAGCACCGTGACGGCGCTGACGGCGTCGCCAGCGGCCAGCCGGCCGCGCGCGCGCAGCCGGCCGAGGTTACGCGCGCCGCCCGTCCGAGCTATCTCGGTCACCTCGTCGAGCAACAGGAATCCGGCCGGGGGAAGCCGGAGCGAGGTGTTGCAGCCGCGCTGTTCGTAGCTGCTCCCGAACACGCCGGGGACATCACCGCCCGACAGCCTGGCGAGCTCCGCCGGGCCGAGGGCTGTCCGTGGGGTGTACGCGAGCGGCTTGAAGGCGAGGATGGTCGGCACCGGATCCGGTTCGGCCATGCCGAGCGGCGCACCGACCGGCACGGCCGCGCGCGGGCCTGCGACACCGTCGGGCACCGACAGCACCGGCCGCGGACCGGCATGACAGCGGACGGAGAACCCGGCGGTCCCATCGGGCGCCGGGGAGCCGGCCACCACCGCGAACCGCAGCGGCTCGTCCACCCGGGGAAGCTCGCCTTCGAAGACGACCGTGGCGTGCCGGATCTCCCAACCGGCCGCGGACGCCGTGCCACCCGCCGCCGCGAGGGAGGCGGAGCGCAGCACCGCGTCCCAGGCTGCCCGGACCAGCGTCGCGGGCGACACCCACCCGTCCAGGTCGTAGCCAAGACCGGCGGCGGACGCCACGGCCACCTCGTACGCGGCCTCGCCGCGGGCATCAACAGGACCGCCGAGCGCGGGAACGCCCGGGGCGCTCAGGGCCGCCGGGGCGCCCCGGACGGCCGCAACCGCCGGGGCGGGAGCGGCCGGTGCAAGGGTGCCGGCC
>NZ_CAKJTO010000074.1:0-27609 GCF_917627405.1 Protofrankia sp. Cj5 | reverse complement strand
GGCCCCGGCCGGTCCCGCCGCCGGGCGCCGGTGCGGCGCCGACCACCCAGCCGGCGAGCCCCGCCCCTGGCGCGGCGGCGCGGATCCGCGCCGCCGCCATCACCACCGTGGCGACAGCCCCCGCCGGAACGCTCGTCCTGTACGACACCACGGGCCAGTGGGGCTGGCTCGGCGAGCAGTACGCCATCCAGACGGCGAACCTCGTCTCCCACTTCGGCACCTGGCGGGCGCATCCGGTGGCCGCCTATACGGCTGGTGAGATGGCGGGCTACGCCGCCGTCGTCTACATCGGCTCCACCTACGACGAGCAGGTGCCTACCGCGTTCCTCACCGACGTGCTGGCCGGCACCCGGCCAGTGGTGTGGATGTACGACAACATCTGGCAGCTCACCGCGCAGTCGCCGACTTTCACCGCCACCTATGGCTGGAACTGGTCCCAGTTCGACCTTTCCTCCGTCGCGGCGGTCCGTTACAAGAACACGAGTCTGACCCGGTACGCCGGCAACGGCAGCGGAATCATGAACTACGCCACCGTGGACACCACCAAGGCGACGGTGCTCGCCCAGGCTGTCCGGGCCGACGGGACGACATTCCCCTGGGCGCTGCGATCGAACAACCTCACCTATATCGGTGAGATCCCCTATTCCTATGCGGATATGACCGACCGCTATCTGGCTCTGTCGGACGTTCTCTTCGACGCGCTCGCTCCGGCCACGCAGACCCGGCACCGTGCCCTTGTCCGGATCGAGGACGTCGGCCCGGACGCGGATCCGGCCGAACTGCGCTCGACAGCCGACTACCTGTCGTCGGTCAAGGTGCCCTTCTCCGTGGCGGTCTACCCCCGTTACCGGGACCCCAACGGCGTCTACAACAACGGCACTCCGGTCGACATCACCCTGGCGAACGAGCCGGCCGTGGTCAGCGCGCTCACGTACATGGTGAGCAAGGGCGGGACACTGCTGATGCACGGGTACACCCATCAGTACTCGAACGTGGCGAATCCGTACTCGGGCGTCAGCGCCGACGACTTCGAGTTCTTCCGGGCCCACATCGACGCCCTGAACAATGTTGTCTACGACGGCCCGGTGCCCGAGGACAGCCAGGCCTGGGCGGCCGGTCGCATCGACAGCGCGGCCACCGCTTTCACCGCCGCGGGCCTGCCCGCGCCGACGACGTTCGAGTTCCCGCACTACGCGGGATCGGCAGCCGACTACCGGGCCGTGGTCGCCAGATTCCCCAAACGGTACGAACGCGCGCTGTACTTCCGGAACCAGCTTGCCGGGGGAACGATTGACAGTAGTACCTTCAGCGGGCAGTTCTTCCCCTACCCCGTCACGGACGTGTACGGCACCTACGTCATTCCGGAGAACATCGGGAACATCGAGCCGGAGCCGTTCAACAACCACCCGGCTCGGCTGCCAGCCGATCTGATCGACTCGGCCAGGCGGAACCTCGTGGTCCGGGACGGGTTCGCAAGTTTCTTCTACCATCCCTACCTCGGGACGTCGTACCTGCGTGACACCGTCTCGGGGATCAAGAACCTCGGCTACACCTTCGTCGCGGCAGGGGGCGTGTAGGAGCGACCGGCAACAGGTCGTTCGATCAGACAGCCGCGCCCGGGTGGCTCCTGGCACGGCCGCGGGCCGCACCGATACCGGATGGGTGGTATCGGTGCGGCCGAGAACGCGGCCAGGGGCCGCCTAGGCGTGGCGAGCCGGATCTGGCAGGGTCCCGCGCGGCGCGGGCGGAGGCGTGGGTCCTATACATGGTCAGCCTCCAGATGGTGAAATTACCGGACTGTGAATGATCTGGCGCTCAACGCGCTCGAGGCGGCCGCCGCGCGTGTTTTCGCGGTTCTGCGAATCTTCGGGATCCTCTTCGAACTGGTCGCTGTCGTCGTCGGGCACAGGTGGTACTGCACGCCGGCTCATCTGATAGTGCCGGCGGTGGTCGCCGGCTGGGGGATCGTGTTCGCCGCCAGCTGCCTGCGGGCCGGGCTGCGTCGGGGGATTGCCGCCGGCGAACTGGCGGTGGCAATGCTGCTCGCGGCGACCGTGCCGTGGACGCTGCCCCCCGATGTGCTGCGGGAAGGGCTGAGCTGGGTGCTGCCGCGCCTGGTCGGGGCATCGGTCGTGGTCGCCTGGTGTGCCCCGGCCGTGATCTGGCTGCCGGCCACGGCCACTCTCGCCGGTCTGCTCATGACGTCATGCCTGGCATCGGGGATGCAAGCCAACACGGCCGCCGTGATGGTTGCCGCGATGGCCTTCCTGTCGCTGCTGTTCACGGTGGTGTCAAGCGTGGCGCGGCACGGCGCGATCATGGCCGACCGGAGTTTCGCGCGCGCCGCGGCCCGGCAGAGCGTACATGCGCTGGCGACGGCGCGGCAGCGAAAACTCAGGGAGTCCGAACGCATCCTGCACGACATCGTGTTGAACACCCTCACCGGGCTCGCCTGGGGCGTGTCCGCCTCCTCAGCGCAGATGGTCAGGACACGTTGCCGCCATGCCGCGGCCGTTTGCGTGGATCTCCTGGGCACTGGTTATGACGGGGGCGACGAGGCCGCCAGCCCCGCCGCGCGGCTGGACCAGGTTGTCGAGGAGGCGCGCCGCGCCGGGCTGGACGTCGAGATCTCGACAACCGGTCAGCTGGATGTCCCCGGGGATGTCCGTGCCGCGTTGGCGGCCACGGTCCGGGAGGCGCTGTCCAACGTCCGCCGCCACGCGAACACATCCCGGGCCTGGGTGGACATCCAGGCGAATACGGGGGACGTAGTGATAACCGTTCGTGATGAAGGAGTGGGTTTCGAGCCGCTGGACCATGATTCCGAGCGGTTGGGCATCCGATATTCGATCATCGGGCGGATGGCCGACGTGGGCGGTTCGGCTGACGTTCGCTCCATATCCGGCCGTGGCACGACGGTCACGCTGCACTGGTCCCCGCGCCTGGCGCCGGAGCCGGCCCTGGCGGCCGACGCGGTCGCGCTGGAGTGCTCCTACGCCTGGAACGCGACGCGGGCGGTGGGCATGGGAGCATGTCTGTGGCAGATCGGTTGTGGCCTGCTGCTGCTCGGACGCCTCGCCGCATACCGCCATCCGCTGCTCGTCCTGGGGGCTTGGGGAATTTCCCTGGCGCTGCTGGCCCGCTACGTCGTGCTGGCGCTCGGTGGCCGGCTCCGCCCGGTCGTGGTCGCGCGGCTGGTCGTGGTCGTGATCGGTACCCAGATCGTCCTCGGCCTGTCGGTGCGGGACGGAGATCTGGTGGGACTCCGGCCGGTGATGTTCGCGGACGTCGGGGCGACGGTCCTTTTCGTGTTCGGCCGACCAGCCGGCCAGTGGCTGGCGCCGGTGACGCTGATGGCCGGGACAGCGACGGCTGTGATCAGTTGGCGGTCGGCGGGTGACGTCACCGTGCTGATGAGGTTCGGCGAGTTCCTTTACGCACAGGTCGCGCTCCAGACGGCCTTGTCGATGTTCTGGCGGGCCCGCCACGCCATGGCCGGGGTGACGGCACGGACCGCGCGCGCGGAGGCGGAACTGATTGCGGATCGGGCAGCTGCGGTCGCTGTGCGTCATGACCGGCGGCTGCGCCTGCTTCACCTGGCCGACGGTCCGTTGCCCCTTCTCGCCGATCTCGGTGCGGGCAGGCTGGACCCCCAGGATGACGTGGTCCGTGAGCGCTGCGCGCGGTGCGCGGCGGCGCTGCGGCGCACACTGACCCGCCAGCTGTCACCGTCGGCGCTGGTCACCGTTCTTGAGAGTGCCGCGCGTTCGGCAGAGCTGCGAGGCGCCAGGGTGGAGCTTCAGATCGCGGGAGAGGTGGAGGCCATTCCCGCGGCGGTGGGGCGGGAGATCGCGGGTACCGCCACCGCGATCCTCGCCCGGATCGGCGATGGCCGGGTCCTCATCACCCTCACCGCCGGCGCGCGGGACGGCTTTCTGTTCCTGGCATTTCCCGCACCCGCACCCGCACCCGCCCTCGGCGATCCGGCCCCGGGCCTTCCCGCGGGCACACCCATGACACACCAGTGGATCGACGTCGTCGAAGAGAGTGAGGAGGGCAAGGTCTGCGTGGAGATCCGCTGGGGGCTGGACCGCGCCGTCCAGACATCCCGGTGAGCGCTGTCCCACACGGGCAGGCGAGCGGGATCGGCCCCGTGGGTCTACGGCGTGTTTCAGCAGCCGTCCTTCGATCAGGGAGCCGGACAGATGGCTTGTGAAACACGCCTTAGAGCGCCCGGCAGTAGGGGTGTGGATCAGGGAACGGGGCTGGGGTGCGTGCGTCGCGAGGCGGCGGAGGCAGGCACCGGAGGTGTTGGGTGGCGACCGACGACAACGCGGCCAGGGGACGCCTGGACGCGGCGAGCGGGAATGACGATCTCACACACGCTCTTAGCGCCTGCGCCGGAAGATGCGGGTGCCGAGCCACACCAGCGGGTCGTAAGAAGCGTCGACGACCCGTTCCTTGAGCGCGATGATGGCGTTGTCGGTGATCGCGATGTTCTCCGGGCACACCTCCGTACAGCATTTCGTGATGTTGCAGTAGCCGATACCGGCCTCCTTGCGCAGCAGCTCCCGCCGGTCCTCGGTGTCGAGTGGATGCATCTCCAGCTCGGCGTACCGGACCATCAGCCGCGGGCCGGCGAAGACCGGCTTGTTCTCTTCATGGTCACGGATGACGTGGCAGACTGTCTGGCACAGGAAGCACTCGATGCACCGGCGGAACTCCTGGACGCGGCCGGCGTCCTCCGGCCGCATCCGGTGGTGCCCGTCGGCGCCGGCGGGCGGGCCGGGCGCGAATGCCGGCACCTGCGCGGCCTTCTCGTAGTTGTACGAGACGTCGGTGACAAGGTCCCGGATCACCGGGAAGGTCCGCAGCGGCGTCACGGTGACGGTGTCCGCCGGGGCGAACAGGTTCAGCCGGGTCATGCACATCAGCCGGGGACGGCCGTTCACCTCGGCGCCGCACGACCCGCACTTGCCGGCCTTGCAGTTCCACCGGACGGCCAGATCCGGGAGCTGGGTCCGCTGGAGCCGGTGCAGCGCGTCGAGGACGACCATGCCCTCCTCGACGGCGACCGTGTAGTCGTGCAGATCACCGCCGCTCGCATCGCCTCGCCACACCTGGAGTCTCAGGTCGTACCCGGTCATCACGCCTCCTTCCCGGCCGCCGCGGGCTGGTCGAACAGGTGAGCCAGCTCCGCCGGCAGCGGCGGCAGCGGCTCGGCGGTGAGCTCAAGCCTGTCGGCACGCAGCCGCAGGACGTGGTTGACGGTCGCGAACGCCGGATCGGGCCGGGGGAAGTCGTCGCGGGTGTGCCCGCCACGGCTCTCCTTGCGGGCCATCGCGCAGGTGGCGATGCACTCGGCGACGGTGAGCAGCGATCGCAGATCGATGGCAAGATGCCAGCCGGGATTGTACTGGCGGTGACCGGTGACCGCGACCCGGCGGGCACGGGCCCGCAACGCCTCGATCTCTGCCAGTGCCTGGGCGAGCTCGGTTTCGGTCCGGATGATCCCGACCAGGCTCTGCATCACCTCCTGAAGGTCGATCTGTAGCTGGTAGGGGTTCTCCGCCGCGGTTGCGCCGGTGTGTGCGTTGGTGTGTGCGTTGGTGGTGGAGAACGGCGCGAGAACCTGTTCGACGATCGCATGGACCTCCGCGTCGGTAGCCACGCCCCGGACGCCCGCCGGCACCGCCTGTGCGTATCGCGCGGCGTACAGCCCTGCCCGGCGTCCGAAGACAAGCAGGTCGGACAGGGAGTTACCGCCGAGGCGGTTCGAGCCGTGCATGCCGGCCGCGCACTCGCCCGCGGCGAACAGCCCGGGTACCGTCGCCGCCGCGGTGGCCGGGTCGACCTTGATGCCGCCCATGACGTAGTGACAGGTCGGGCCGACCTCCATCGCCTCCCGGGTGATGTCGACGTCGGCCAGCTCGGTGAACTGGTGGTACATGGACGGCAGCCGGCGGCGGATGTACGCCGGGTCACGGCGGGAGGCGATGTCAAGGTAGACCCCGCCGTGCGGCGAGCCCCGCCCCGCCTTGATCTCGGCGTTGATGGCTCGCGCCACCTCGTCGCGGGGAAGCAGCTCGGGCGGCCGGCGGGCGGTCACCTTGTCGGTGTACCAGCGGTCGGCCTCCTGCTCGGTGTCGGCCGTCTCGGCGGCGAAGACCGGGGGGATGTAGTCGAACATGAAGCGACGGCCTTCGGCGTTGAGCAGCACGCCGCCATCGCCCCGGACGCCCTCGGTGACGAGGATCCCCTTCACCGACGGCGGCCAGACCATGCCGGTGGGATGGAACTGGACGAATTCCATGTCCATCAGCGTGGCCCCCGCCCACAGCGCGAGCGCGTGGCCGTCGCCGGTGTACTCCCAGGAGTTCGACGTCACCTGATAGGACTTGCCGATCCCGCCGGTGGCAAGCACTATCGCGGGCGCGTCGAAACGCACGAAGGTCCCGGACTCGCGCCAGTACGCCAACGCGCCGGTGACCGCTGGTTCGCCACGCTGCGGCGTGTCCGGTGAAAGCGCGGTCTGTGACGGCGTCGCCCGCGGTGGTACGGCCTGTTGGCGCCGCGTCGTCAGCAGGCGCAGCACCGTGCACTCCATGAACACGTCGACACGTTTGCTGATCAGCCGGTTTTGCAGGGTACGGATCAGTTCCAGGCCGGTGCGGTCCCCGACATGCGCGAGCCGCGCGAAGCGGTGGCCGCCGAAGTCACGCTGGAGGATCCGCCCGTCGGGCGTCCGGTCGAAGACCGCGCCCCACTCCTCCAGCTCCCAGACCCGTTCCGGCGCCTCCTGCGCGTGGAGCTGGGCCATCCGCCACTGGTTGAGCATCTTCCCGCCACGCATCGTGTCGCGGAAGTGCGCCTGCCAGTCGTCCTCGGGCCACACGTTGCCCATCGCGGCCGCGATACCGCCCTCAGCCATGACGGTGTGCGCCTTGCCGAGCAGGCTCTTGCAGACGACCGCGACGCGGGCGCCCTGCTCGTGCGCTTCCAGCGCCGCGCGCAGGCCCGCTCCGCCCGCGCCGATGACCACGACGTCGTACGCGTGCGTCTCCGATACGGACGATGACGATGACGATGACGATATGGATGGTGCGGTCATGGTCGCTCACGCCACCCAGTGATAGTCGTGGAGGTGACCGCTCGCGACCAGCCAGATGTAGAAGTCGGTTGCCATGATCCATAGAAGGCTCGCCCAGGCCCACACCAGATGACGCCGGTTGAGCGCCGAAATCCCCCGCCACAGCCGCTGGCGGGCCGGATGCGCGGACAGGGTCCGCAGCCCACCTCCACACAGGTGCCGGAAGGAATGGCAGGAAAACGTGTACAGGCCGAGAAGCACCACATTGGCCGCAAGAATGCCGCTACCGACGCCAATGCCGAAACCGCCGTCGAAGCTGAACGCCTGGACAGCCTCGTAGGTGAGCAGACACACGAAGAGCCCACCGAAGTAGAGGAAATAGCGGTGCACGTTCTGTAGCAGCAACGGGAACCGGGCCTCACCGCTGTACCTGCGCCGGGCGTCGGGGACCGCGCAGGCCGGCGGCGCCCACCAGAACGAGCGGTAATACGCCTTCCGGTAGTAGTAGCAGGTGAGCCGGAAGCCGAGCGGGAAGAGCAGAATCAGGATGGCGGGTGAGATCCAGGGGATGTCGCCGAGCAGCCCGGAGCCGAGCGCGTCGGCCGGGCAGGAGTCGGTCAGGCACGGCGAGTAGAACGGCGACAGGTACGGATCCGCGTAGTAGTTGCCGTTGCGGAACGCCGCCCACGTCCCGTAGGCGACAAAGCCGGCGAGCACGGCCACCGTGACGACCGGGGCCACCCACCACCGGTCCCGTCTCAGGCTGGGCTGGATGATCCTCGCTCGGGCCGCGCCGCCGCTGGGAGCGGCGGCTCTGGCGGGGCCCCGATTGTCGGGAGGACGGGCATCCGTCTGCGTCGGCATGGTGCTCCTCGGTTTCCTGGGGCCGCAGGCGCGGTCAGGTGCGTTCGCGGCGCTGGGCCCCCGGCGTGTTCTCGCTGGCTGTTGCTCTCCTTGGCGTGTTCTGGTCGGTTGGAGGGACCGACGACAGGCCGCGAGTTATCGCGCGGCCCGTCGTCTCATGCTCACACCCGGACGCGGCGTCGGCGGCGCGGCGACACGGCGCGATGCCGCTGCCACCCGCCGGCGACCCCCTCGTCGTCGCATTCGGGCTGGAACTCCGGTTCGCCCTGGCGGGCCGGTACGAACACGGGTTCGTAGCGGGTTGAGCACGCTGGGCCGTCGGCCGTGCCGGCCGGGTCCAGACCGTTCGCGCCGCTGCGGGTCATGGTCTCAGCTTCAAGATCGTCAAGGTCTTCCAGGACGCGACGGACATCCGCCTCGAGCCGGCCCGCCATTCTTGAACTGGGCGCGTGGCAGCGCACATGGTGCACATGACGTTGCGCTTCCTGTACTGCTCTGATCACGGCGAGAAGCTCGTCCCGTAGGCTTGTCGACTGCACGATTCGCCACCTCCGTGGTTCCGGCTGCCGGCCGGCGACATTCCAGACAGGTATCGGTACCCATCTCCACTGCCGAGCCGGTCACATCAATGACACATTACGTTCACGCAACAGTATGATCGACGGGCGGAAGGTTGGCCGGAGACGCAGACCTTCGACCGCGCCGGAGCGCCGGAAGGCCGTGTCCAGATGCGTCAGAGACCCGCTCGCGCGGGTCATTGAGCCGGACAGCTGGCTTCCGGAACACGCCGTAGTGACGGCGAGCGCCTGGGCGGCCGGGCTACCGGCTGATCAGGTCGTCCAGATGGGCCCGCACGGCGCCAGCGACGTCCATCTCGTCAGGGGACCAGGACAGTCCGGCGAGCGTGAACAGACAGGCGACGACCCGGGCGTACCGGCCGGTCGGGGCGTCCAGCTCAGGGAAGGCCGCACGAAGGCGGCTGGCGGTCCGGGGCGCGTGCCGCAGCGCGGTGATGTACAGGTTCGCGACGCCGATGCCTGAAACGCTGCGGCCCCAGTGCTCCCAGTCAATGATCGAAAAACGCGGCGCGGTGATGTTGCCCCAGTGCAGGTCCAGATGCTCGGTGGCCGCCGGGCCGGGGGCAACGTCAGCGGGCAGCTCACCGACTCTGGCATGGATCAGATGGGCGAGCTGTTCGGGGGAGTAGGCCCACAGCTTCCGCTCGGTGGGGGTGTCCGCGAGCGCGTCGACCGAGGCACGCAGGTCGGCCCACCAGGCGTCCGGGAGGTCGGGCTCGCCGGACAGGTACTGCCCGGCGCTGTAGGCGTCCGCCGGCACGACCGTCGAGTCGGCCGCGAACGTGAGCAGCTCAGCGCGCACGGACACCGGGACCGGGTCGGGATGGGTCCATTCGGTCTCAGCGAGCAGTGTCGGCTTGGCGACGCCGGACAGGCTGGCGGCATCGTGGGTGCCGGTCCAGACCTCGCGGTCCATGTCGGACTCGATGAACGCGGCGACCCGCAGCCACGCGGTGGCGCCGTCGTGTGTGGCGGGCCCCGCGATGACGGCGTCGGAACCGCTGGCCCGTCCGGAGCCGAGAGGCCGTATCCCGAGTTGTCGTGCGCCCTCGCGGTAGATCTCAGTGAGCCACGCCGCACCGTCGATGCTGACCGGCAGCCAGCGGATCACGCGGTTCCGTCTGTTGGACGCGGTTCGCAGTCCGGGGTCTTCGGCTTGCATTGGGACTGGGTGGGGCTGCAGGCGGTGCTCGCCTTGGGACCGCAGATGTCCGGGCCACAGCCGGAGGCGGCGGTCACCGTGCGCGCGGCGTCGAGCCGGGCGACCTGGGACCGGAAGGGCGCGCCAGCGAGGACCGCGGCCAGCCCGTCACGGACGTTACCGGCGGCGGCGCGGCGGGTGAAGACGCATGGAGTCACGGTGCCGTCCGGGCCAACCGCGGCCGTGCCGTGCCCGCAGTGCCCGCAGGTGCCCGCCTCATCGTCGTGGTCGGCGGCGCGGCCGAATGGCCGGACCTGGTCGATGCTGGCGACGACGCCGAGGGCGGTCAGGTCGTCGAACGCGGCGAGAGCCTGTTCCTCGCCGGCGGTGGCGATGATGCCGGCGCGGACCGGCACCTCTGCCGCGACGAGGCGCCGCAGCTGGGCCCGGGTGCGGGCATGGCTGCCGGCACGCCCGGTGACCTTGTCATGCCGGGCCGCGTCGTCGGCGTAGTACGAAGTCGCGACCGACACACCCGGGCGGACGAGCGCGTCCCAGACCACGGCGGGAAGGGCGTACAGGTTGGTGAAGACCTCGACCGCGAGGTTAGCGTCGAGCGCCGCCGCGACGAGCGCCGGGAAGTCAGGACGGAGGGTCGGTTCGCCGCCGATGAGGCAGACCTGCTCGACGCCGACGGCGGCTGCCTCGGTGATGACCGCTTCCCAGTCGGGAAGCGTCATCGTGCCCTGGCTGCCGTGTGGTGAGGAGCCGGCGTAGCAGTGAGAGCAGGCTAACTGGCAGCGTCCGGTGATCTCCAGCCAGATCAGCCGGGGCGGCTCGGCCTGGATCACCGGGTGGACAGGCCCGGGCAGCGTCACGGTCATGATGATCTCCCTACGCCGTGTTCTGATACTCGCCGACGTGGATCACGTCGTGGCGCAGCCGCCGCTCGGGGGTGGTCAGGCCCAGCAGACGCTGCCCGCCCGGCCCGCAGATGATCATCTCTCACCGGCGGACCGGGCGATGGCAACGGTGAATTCGCCAGGCACCACTGTAGCCGGCCGGCGCCAGTCAGGCGGGCTAAGAGGCTCCGGCAATAGGGCACGCGCCTCGTGCCAGTCAGATGGCTGTCGAAACATTGCCCTATTGCCGAGCTATTGCCGGGCGCTCCTGTCGGAACCGGCTGCCCGGCCGGTCGCGGAGCGGTCCTCAGCTGTCTCGGCAGCACGCGTTTCAGTCATGGCACGCTCGCCGGCCTCGATCACCGGGACGTGGCGGCTCGCGGTCGACGAGAGCTTCGGCAGTGTCAGCTGAAGCACACCGTCGGCCGCCTGGGCCGCGGACTTCTCCGCATCCACCTCCCCGGGCAGCCGCACGGTACATTCATACCGGCCCATCCGGCGCATCTGCTGACGCATCACGCCGCGGTGTTCCCGGGCCTGGATGTCAGCGGTGATGCTCACCTCGTTCCCCCGGACGTCGATGTTGACGGTGTTGGCGGGAGTACCGGGCAGATCCGCTTCGATGATGTAGGAGTTCTCGGTCTCCTCCATGTCGATCGCGGGTGTCCACGAGCGGCCTTCCCGCGGCATGAGGTCCGGCAGCGATACATCCAGCAGGCGGCCCATCCGTTCGTAGAGATCACCGAACTCGGCGAACGGGTCCCAGCCCCGTCGAGTGACTGGCGTCGGACGGCTCATAACGGACAACGAGGTCATTGTCGGCTTCCTCCCTGGCGGTCACTGGCAGGGGGGATGGGAGCCCATCCCCCCTGCGCTCCTATCCGCTCCCCGAAGACGCAAACAGCGCCAGGAAAGTGGATCAATACCAGGGCCGAGGGGCGGCCGAGGGGCGGCCGACGGGTGTCAACGCCTGGATGCGCGGGTGCTCAGAACACCGCGGTGCCATGCGTGGGGGACGACGCTCGCGCGTGGTGGCGCCGGGGTATGCGCCCGGCGCGGGCCGCGAGCCGTCCAGCGGTCACCGCGGCCGCCATGGCCGCCGCCATGAGGGCGGGGTCCTGCGCCCGGGTGACCGCGGAGGCGAGCAGCACGGCGTCACAGCCGAGTTCCATGGCAAGCGCGGCGTCGGAGGCGGTACCGATCCCGGCATCGAGGATGACGGGAACCTCGGCCTCGGCGACGATCAGCTCGATGTTGTGCCTGTTGCGGATTCCCAGTCCGGTGCCGATGGGCGCGCCCAGCGGCATCACCGCGGCGCAGCCGGCCCGCTGGAGCCGGCGGGCGAGCACCGGGTCGTCGTTGGTGTAGGGCAGGACGGTGAACCCGTCCGCGACCAGGAGCTCGGCCGCGTCGAGGAGTTCGACCGGATCCGGCAGCAGCGTGTGGTCGTCCGCGATCACCTCAAGTTTGATCCAGTCTGTTCCCAGCGCGTCCCGGGCGAGCCGGGCGGTCAGGACGGCCTCGTGGGCGGTGCGGCACCCGGCCGTGTTCGGCAGCACCCGGACGCCGCAGCCGGCGAGCATGTCCAGTACCGACCCGGGTGTCGCGGTATCCACCCGGCGCATGGACACCGTGCACATGGCTGTCCCCGAGGCCTGAATCGCCGCCGCCATGATGGCCAGGCTCGGTGCCCCGCCGGTCCCCATGATCAGCCGGGAATCGAATTCCGCACCGGCGATGGTGAAGGTGTCGTCGGCCACGTCAACCTCCCTGGGTCGCGGTGAGAATCTCCACATGCTGGCCGGCGCGCAGCTCCAGCTCCGCCCATCCGCCGCGGGGGGCGACAACGCCGTCGACCGCGGCGGCGGTCCCCCGGCCGACGCCCGCCAAACCCGCCATCAGCTGGTACAGGGTGGTCCCAGCCGGTAGCTGCATGAGTTTGCCGTTCACGGTGAGAGTCATCCGCCATCCTCCTCAGTGACTGTCGGGTCCCGCGTGGGCGCCCGGCGCCCGGCGCCCGGCGCCCGGCGGCTCGGCGCCGACCGGGCCGAACCCGGGCGGGGCGGCCGTGGGGTCAAACCTGGCCGGCGTGAACGGCGCGACCTCGGCGGGCATGGCGCCGTCCGCGAGCAGGCCGGCGATGGCATCCGCGGTCACCGGCGTGAGCAGCACGCCGTTGCGGTAGTGGCCGACAGCCAGCACGAGGCCGGGCACCCGCGACGGGCCGATGAGCGGGGCGTTGTCGGGTGAGGCGGGCCGCAGGCTGGTGCTCACCTCCTCAAGCTCGGCTTCGCCCAGCCCCGGCACGAGGGCCTGGGCATCGCGCAGGAGCTCATACACAGCGCCGGCCCGCGGGCGCAGGTCGAATCCGGCCTCCTCGCTGCTGGCCCCGACCACGACCCGACCGTCGCCGCGCGGTACCAGGTACACCGGGCAGCCACGCACCGAGCCCCGCAACACGCAGGTAAGCAGGGGCGGCCCGACGGTCCGCAGCCGTAGGGTCTGCCCCTTGACCGGCCGGACCGCGGGGAGAGCCGCCAGCGGCAGCCCACCGATCCGGGCCGACCACGCCCCACAGGCCAGCACGACCACCGGCGCGGTCAGCTCGGTGCCGTCGGCGAGCCGCAACCCGGCGGCCCGGCCAGCGCGCAGCAGCAGTTCCCGCGCGGCCACCCGGAGCATGGTCGCGCCTGCCCGCTCGCATGCCCGCAGCAACGCGTGGTGCAGGCGCCTGTTGTCGACCTGATGGTCGCCCGGCACCGCCAGCGCACCCACCAGCCCGCTCGCGGACGCCGGGATCCGGGCGCGCAACTGGTGCCTGGTCAGCAGTTCGGTCTCCAGCCCCAGCGACCGTGCGAAGCCGTGGATGTCACGCAGGCCGGCCATGTCCGCGGCGTCCCAGGCGGCTACCAGCGTCCCGCACCGCAGGTAGCCGATTTCGCAACCACTGCTGCGTTCCAGCTCGTCGACGAAGGCGGGGTAACGCAGCGCGGAAGCGGTGTTCAGCTCCAGCAGCGGCCGCTCGCCGTAGTGCAGCTCGCTGACAGGAGCCAGCATGCCCGCGGCCGCCCCGCTCGCGCCCGACCCCGGCGCCGGATCGACGATGGTCACCGACAGGCCACGCAGCTGGGCGCGCCACGCGACCCCGAGCCCGATCACGCCCGCGCCGGCCACGATGACGTCCGCGCCGGACGCCGATGACTGTGATCCCCGGGCGTTGGCGCCAGCTGCCAGCATGAGCCTCCTTCTCCCGCGCCGCCATCGGTGCCGCCAACGGTGTCATCGTCAGCCGACACCGCCGGAGGCTCCGCATGCAAGTTTCGCCGGTCGTGGGGCCACGGGCGCGCGATCGTGGCCCCACGAACAGGCTCTGAGCATGTGCGGCTGCCGGGTCGGCCCCGCGTTGGGCGCCTGGTGTGGGAAGGTGTCCGGCATGATGTACCTGCCGGTCCCTGACCGGTCGGCGGCGATGTCCGCCGTGATGTCGATGGTGAGGCCAGCCCCGTGGTGAGCGGCGCCGGGAGAATCCCGCCGGAGCGGGTCGTCCGGGCCGTCGCCGGTCTCGGCGTCACCGCCGCCGTGACCTACGCGGCGCCGTCGGTGGCCACTCTGCGCCGCCTGCGCACGCGGGTGCTGCCGGTCCTCGCGGGGGTCGGCGCGCCCGACCACGTGGCGTTGACCTTTGACGACGGCCCGGACCCGGCGTCCACGCCGCTGTTCCTCGAGGTGCTCGCCGAGCTGGACATCCGGGCGACGTTCTTCGTCCTCGGGACGATGCTGGAGCGGGCGCCCGGCCTTGCCCAGCGGATGGCGGACGCCGGCCACGAGCTCGCGGTCCACGCCTGGGATCACCGGCCGATGCTGCTGCGCGGGCCACAGTCCACCTACCGGCAGCTCAGGCGTACCCGGGATCTGATCACAGCCGTCACCGGTCGGGAACCGCGGTTTGCCCGGCCACCGCACGGCATCCTGTCGGCCGGTTTTCTTGTTGCCGCCAGCAGGCTGCGGCTCATGCCGGTGTTATGGACCGCCTGGGGCCGGGACTGGACCTCGACGGCCACGCCGCTGAGCGTCCTGGCCACCCTCGCGCCCGAGCTGCGCGGTGGCGGCACCATCCTCCTGCACGATTCCGATTGCACGTCCGCGCCACAGGCGTGGCGCAGCGCCCTCGGCGCCCTGCCGGAACTCGCCGCCCGTTGCCATGAGCTGGGACTTCGCGTCGGTCCTCTCGCCGAGCACGGCATCGGTCCCCAGCTCTGCACGGTACCCGGCCCGGCCCGCGCCGGCTGGGCGGGCCGGGCCGGGTACCGTCTGGTTCAGGCCTCGGGGTACAGGGAGTAGCTCGGGAAGTTGCCGTACAGGCGTTCCCGCGGGTCCGTCCCGACGGTGACCGCGTGGACGAGGTGGTCGCCGCCGACGAAGGCGCCCTTCCAGGAGGCGCCCCGGCCGCCGAACGGCTCGGCCCGGTCACCGCGCGACCGCGGCTTGTTGATGCCCACCTTGAAGGCATGGATCTCACTGCTCAGCCGGCGGGCGAGCACCTCGTCGTCGCAGGCCAGCGATGCCACCAGCGCTCCGTTGGAGGCGTTCATCGCGGCCAGCAGCTCGGCTTCGGAGTCGACCACCACGATCGTGTCCACCGGGCCGAACGGCTCGGCATGGTGCAGCGCGCAGGACGGCGGGGGAGCGAGGAGCGCCACCGGAGGCACGTAGGCGGTGGTGTCCTGCCTGGGAACGAAGGCACCGTCGGCGACGCTGCCCCGGTACAGCGGAACCCCGCCCTTGGCGATCGCCTCGTTGATCTTGCCGGCGAGTTCGACGGCCTTCTCCGCGGTGATGACGGGCCCGTAGTCGAGTTCTGGCAGGGCATCGTCGTCGTGCGCGACGGCCAGCGGATGGCCGAACCGCACCGAGGACACCACGGGCAGGTAGGCGGCGAGGAACTGATCGAAGAGCTGGCGCTGGACGACATAGCGGGGATAGGCGGTGCATCGTTGCTTGCCGTATTCGAACCCCTTCTTCAGGTGCGCGGCCAGCAGGTCCCACTGGGAGAACTCCCAGATGCCCCAGGCGTTGAGGCCCTCCTGCTCGAGGAAGTGCCGTTTGCCCGTGTCGACCAGCGCGGCCGCGACCTGGCCGCCGGTGGAGCGCCCGCCGACGAAGGCCAGGCAGCCGATCTCCGGTGCCCGGACCAGCGCGCCGGACAGCCTGGAGCCGGACCCGGAGACCAGGGCCACCGGCAGGCCTTCGCGCCGCGCCAGGGCGCAGGCGAGGGTGAGGCAGGCGGCGCCACCGTCCGTCGGGGTCTTCGCGATCGCCGCGTTGCCGGCGAGAACCTGGACCAGCATCGCGTGCATGAGTACGCTCATCGGGTAGTTCCAGCTGGCGATGTTGCTGACGGGCCCGGGCAGGGGGCCGCGGCCGGCCAGCATCGGGCCGATTTCCTCGATATACCAGCGGACACCGTCGATCGCCCGGTCGACGTCCGTGCGCGCCAGCCGCCACGGCTTGCCGATCTCCCAGACCAGCAGCAGGGCGAGCAGATCACGGTTGTCGTCCATGGCGTCCAGCGCGGCACGCACCCGCATCTTGCGTTCGGCCAGCGGTACGTCGCGCCATCGCTTGTGGTCGTCCAGGGTCGCGCGGATGGCCTCCCGGGCCTCGTCCGGTTCGATCATGGGTGGTCCGGTGATGGGTGATCCGTCGACCGGTGTGACGCTGCTCAGGGGCTCGCCGGTCCGGCGCCACTGGCCGCCCCACAGGTTGTGAAGCCGGTCGTCGGCGAACGCCTCAGGGGCGGCCCGGGTGCACCGGGCGTAGGCGTCCGACCATGCGGTGCCGGGTTTGAGAGACAGGCGGGGCTTGCTGGGAGAGGGTGTGACCATGGGGCCAGGTTGCCTGTGATCGGCCCCAGACGCCACTAGGGATGCCGTGTTTCCTGGACGGTGACGAGCGTATCCGGTGATTGCGGCGCTGGCCGGCGAAACGGGCGGTATTCGGCCTCGGCCGGGCTTGACGGTGTTTGTGTTGATGATGTTTGTGCTGTTCGGCCGAGCACGGCGAATGTTACTTAGAGTAGTCATATGATCTCCGCGGGGGGTGTGGGGCCGCGGGGATGGATCCCGTGCGGGCCGCCCGGCGGGGCGGGCGATACGTCCGGTTCGGGGTTGATGAATCACCACGTTCGCGGGTATGGTCACGGTGTGTCGCTGGCGGTGCGATGGCCTGCCAGCGCGTACCATTCCGATATGTCGGAAGCGGTGTTCGTGCACGACTCGATCAGCGCCGACGAGAAGACCCGGCTCTACGTAGGACCGCCATCACATAGAGTGGGCACATGCGTCGATCGCATCTCGTTGGTCCGGTGGCGGCCTGTTGTCGAACCTTCCGTGACTGCTAGCTCCGGTCTCTGATGGTCAGTGTTCTGACGCCTGTGGCGCCTCGGCCCGAACCCATCCGGGTCCTCGTTGTTGACGATCATGAGCTGTTCCTACAGGGACTGGAGACTGTTCTTGATCTTGAAGAGGACATCACCGTCGTCGGTCGTGCCGCCGACGGCCGGCAGGCTGTCGCGATCGCCACCGGAACCACCCCGGACATCGTCTTGATGGACGTCCGGATGCCGCACCGAGACGGCATCGACGCGGCGGGCGCCATCAAGCGGGAGGTGCCGACGGCGAAGATTGTGATGTTGACGGTCAGCGACGACGAATCCGACCTGTTCGAAGCGATCAAGGCTGGCGCGGTGGGTTACCTGCTCAAGTCGATCCCGCCGCACGAGGTCGCGGGCGCGGTGCGTGCCGTGCACAACGGCCTGAGCCTGATCAGCCCTTCGATGGCGTCGAAGCTGATGGTCGAGTTCGCCACGCTGGCGCGGGGATCGGATGACCGGCCAAGCCGGGTACCCGCTCCGCACCTCACCGCCCGTGAACTGGAGGTTCTCAAGCTGGTCGCCGAGGGGCGCGCGAACCGTGAAATCGCCCGGAAGCTGTTCATCAGCGAGAACACGGTGAAGAACCATGTCCGTAACATTCTGGACAAACTACAGCTCCACTCACGCATGGAAGCGGTCATGTATGCCGTCCGCCAGGGCTTGTTCGAGATCGACTAAGAGCGCCCGGCAATAGGGACGCGACACCGCGTCCCCTCTTGCTGGTCGCTGTAAGAGCGCCCGGCAAGAGGGGTGTGGATCAAGGAGCGGAGCTGGGGTGCGTGCGGCGCAAGGCGGAGGAGGGAGTCACCCTGGTGCTGGGTGGCGACCGACGACAACGCGGCGAGGTGCGTGCCCCAGCCCCGCGACACCGCGTCCCCTCTTGCTGGTCGCTCTAAGTGGTCGGCGCTGGAAGTCCTTCGGGGGCTGTCGGATGCCAGGTGGATGCGTCGCGAGGCGGCCCAGGCCCCGGTAGCGGTGTGCTACCTGGGCTGACGACAACGACGCGAGGCGCTGCCTGGCGCCGGCAGACCCTGGACGTTCGATCAGGCAGCGGCGTCCGGGTGGATGGATCGCGATGTGAAGGGCTTTGAAGGGCACTGCGTCAGCGCACGTTGCGCGGGTCGGCGGATCTTGTCAGAGTGTCGGTTGTCACGGCCGTCCGTCACCACCCGCATCGAGTCCTGCCGGGTCCCACCACATCGATTTTCGAGAGGGTCATGCCGAGTCCTGACATACCCAGTCATAGTCCGACGCCTGCCCCGGACCGAGCCGACCTGGGCAGGCCGCAATGACACAATGGCTTCTCATCCTGCTCAGCGTTGTTCTGGTCGGGGCCTGTGGCGTCTTCGTCGCGGCCGAGTTCGCGCTCGTCACGGTTGATCGCTCCGCCGTGGCCCGCGCGGCCGAAGCGGGCGACAAGCGGTCGGCGGGCGTCCTGTCCGCGCTCGCGAGCCTTTCCACCCAGCTCTCCGGAGCGCAGGTGGGTATCACCATCACCAACCTGGCGGTCGGTTTCCTCGCCGAACCGGCGATCGCGCGCATCCTGGACGGGCCGTTGGAATCCGTCGGCGTACCCGCGGGAGCGGCGCGGGGCGTCAGCGTGACGGCTGCCCTGGCGCTCGCCACGACCATAACGATGATTTATGGCGAGCTGGTTCCGAAGAATCTGGCGGTTGCCCGCCCGCTGCCGACCGCTCGCGCGCTACAGGGGTTCCAACGGGGCTTCAGCCGGGTGGCCGGCTACCCGATCCGTCTGCTCAACGGCACCGCCAACGGCTTGCTGCGTCGGCTGGGCTTTGAGCCCCAGGAGGAACTCGCCTCCGCCCGATCCGCACAGGAGCTGTTCGCGCTGGTAGGCCGATCCGCGGAAAAGGGCACGCTCGCGCCGGAGACCGCGACGCTGCTCCAGCGATCCCTGGCGTTCGGGCACAAGCAGGCCGCGGACGTCCTGACTCCCCGGGTCCGGATGTGTACGGTCCAGGTGGACGACCCGGTCCGCGAGGTCATCGCGATGGCCCGCCGGACCGGGCACTCCCGCTTTCCCGTGGTCGGCCAGGGCCTGGACGACGTCGTCGGTCTCGTCCACGTCAAACACGCCGTCTCGGTCGGTGAGGACGACCGGGAGAGGGTCACCGTCGGCGAGATCATGATTGATCATCTGGTGGTGCCGTCCACGATCGAGCTCGACCCGCTGCTGGAGACGCTGCGCCGGGGCGGGCTGCAGCTGGCGGTCGTCATCGACGAGTTCGGCGGTACGGATGGCCTGGTCACCATCGAGGATCTGATCGAGGAGCTTGTCGGCGACGTGGTGGATGAGCATGATCGGATCGCCGCGCGCGCGCAGCGGCGGAAGGACGGGACGTGGCTGCTGTCTGGCCTGCTCCGGGTGGATGAGGCTGCGCAGACCGTTGGCATCCGGCTGCCGCTGGACGACGCCTACCAGACCCTCGGGGGCCTGATCGCGGACCGGCTCGGCCGGTTGCCCGTCGCCGGTGACGTCGTCGATGTCGACGGTGTCAGCCTCGCTGTCCACCTCATGGACGGCCGCCGGGTGGACCGCGTCCACCTGGTACTTCCCCGCACACCCCGGGACCGGCGCAGCCCGGACGTGATGGGCGCGGTGCGGTGAGCGTCCTTGTCGCGCTCTGTCTCGCCGCTGTCCTGCTGCTGGCCAACGCGTTCTTCGTGGGGGCCGAGTTCGCGTTGATCTCGGCCCGCCGGAGCGCCGTCGAACCGATGGCGCAGAGCGGATCGGCCCGTGCCCGCAGCACGCTGCGGGCGATGGAGGAGGCGTCGTTGATGCTGGCCGGCGCGCAGCTCGGCATCACGATCTGCACCCTCGGGCTGGGGTCGCTCGGCGAACCCGCGGTCGCCGCGCTGTTGGAGGGGCCGTTCGCGGCGGTCGGGCTGCCCGACGCGTCCTGGCACCTGGCCGCGTTCGTCGCCGCCATGGTCATTGTGGTGTTCCTGCACGTCGTGATCGGCGAAATGGTTCCCAAGAACATCGCCCTGGCTGGGCCCGACCGAAGCGCGCTGCTGCTCGTCCCACCGCTCGCCGGTGTCGTCCGCTGCCTGCGGCCGGCGATCGTCGGGCTGAACATGATCGCCAACCTCAGCCTGCGGATGCTGCGGGTGACGCCGCGGGCGGAGGTCGCCAGCGCCTTCACCCGCGACGAGGTCGCCGGCTTCGTCGAGGAGTCCCGGCGTGAGGGACTGCTCGACGAAGACCAGCACGGTCTGCTGTCAGGGGCGCTCTACCTCGATGAGCGCAGCGCGCGCAGCGTGCTGCTCCCCGTCGATCGGCTGGAGACGGTTCCGCTCGGGGTGACCCCGCGCGATGTCGAAGCGGTGGCCGCGCGGACCGGTTTCTCTCGTTTCCCGGTCCGTGACCCAGCCGGGACGCTCGCCGGCTACCTGCATCTCAAGGACGTTCTGGAAACCAGCCCGGGAAAGCGGTCGGCGCCGGTTCCGGCGAAGTGGGTCCGCCCGCTCGCCCGGGTTGGCGCGGACGACAGGCTGCGGACGGTGCTCGCGACGATGCAGCACAGCGGAGCGCACCTGGCCCGGGTCACCGACCGGGACGGAACGATTCTCGGGGTCGTCGCGCTGGAGGACGTCCTGGAAGAGCTTGTCGGCGAAATTCGGGACGAGGAGCGGCCGACTCACAGAATATGATCATTTGGAGTGCCGATGGTGGATCTTTTGGCAAAAAAGATTGTGCACGATGCAATCGTGTACTCTCCGAATGTGGCTGTACGGCAGCCGCGGCCATCAGATCGCCACAACGGAGGTACCCACCATGGCAACCACTCGCACCGCGCGCACGGCCTGGGAAGGCAGCCTGATCGAGGGGGGCGGGACCGTCACCTTCGCCTCGTCCCAGATCGGCGACTTCCCTGTTTCGTGGCCCGCGCGTGCCGAGGCGCCGGGCGGCGTCACCAGCCCGGAGGAGCTCATCGCGGCCGCTCACTCATCCTGCTTCTCCATGGCGCTCTCGCACGCCCTGACCGGGGCGGGGAATCCGCCGCGCCGGCTGGAGACCCAGGCGGACGTGACCTTCCAGCCGGGTACCGGTATCACCGGTATCCACATCACCGTCCGCGGTGACGTGCCTGGGATGGATGACTCCGGCTTCGTCAAGGCGGCGGAGGAGGCCAAGGCGAACTGTCCGGTGAGCCAGGCGCTGGCCGGGGTTCCCATCACCCTTGCCGCCGGCCTGCTCTGACCGTGGCTGACAGCCTCCTGGCGTGTCCGTGCGCGCCAGGAGGCAACATGATCGATGGGCGAGTGGGTGCCCACCCGCTGGCAGGATGGGAATATGGGCCATGACCAGCCAGGACATCGACATGGTCGGCCACACCGAGGACGGGCGGCGGGACTCCTCGCTGCGTCTGGACGACCAGTTGTGCTTCGCCCTGTACGCGGCGTCGCGCGCCATGACGGGTGTTTACCGGCCACTGCTTGACCAGCTTGGTCTGACCTATCCGCAGTACCTGGTCATGCTCGTGCTTTGGGAGCATGAGGCGAGCCCTGTCAAGGAGCTGTGCGCCGCGCTGCAGCTGGACTACGGCACGCTCTCGCCACTGCTCAAGCGGCTCGAGTCAACCGGCCTCCTGCGGCGCGAGCGGCGGGTTGACGACGAGCGCTCTGTCCAGATCACCCTTACCGAGGAAGGCGCCGCGCTGCGGGAGCGAGCCCGGAGCGTGCCATCCGCCATCGAGCGTGCTATGGGCCTTTCCCGCGACGAGTTCGTTGCTCTGCGTTCCGCGTTGCGCAGGCTCACCGCGGTGCTGACGGCCACTGCGGAGTTACGATGAAGGTCTCGCGCGGCTGCTCTGGGTTATGGCAGACCCTTACGTGGGGTGAGTGACGGGACTTGAACCCGCGACACCCGGGACCACAACCCGGTGCTCTACCAGCTGAGCTACACCCACCACGTACCGAAGACATGCCCCGCCCACACGCAGCGGTTGCCTGCGCACCAGCGGTCGACCGGCACAACATCTCCGGACCTGGCTCATAGTACCGGTCAATCCCTCCTTCTGGCCACGAGGATTCCGGCGTCCCGGCCATGACGCTGCCGGGGCTGCCAGCGGCACCTCGGCAGCGCTCAGACCACGGTCGGCGGGGATGCCTCCCCGCTGGTCGCCGTGGTGACGGAAGCGTCGTCGGGGTGGCTGGCAACCCGGATCTCCCGGGCCACCGCCCGGGCGGATTCGCTGCTGGGACCCGGTTGTGGCACAAAGATGGCTTTCCGGTAGTAGCGCAGTTCGTCGATGCTTTCCCGGATGTCGGCGAGGGCACGGTGACCGCCGCGCTTGGGCGGTGCCGCGTAGTAGGCCCTGGGGTACCAGCGCCGGGCGAGTTCCTTCACCGTCGACACGTCGACCATCCGGTAGTGCAGATAACTGTCGAGGGTCGGCATGTACCGTGCGAGAAAGCCGCGATCAGTGGCGATCGAGTTACCGCACAGGGGGGCTTTGCCCGGGTCCTGAACCTGACGCTGGACGTAGTCCAGTACCTGTCGTTCGGCTTCGGCCAGGGTCAGCGTTGACACACGTACCGCGTCGGTCAGGCCCGAGGCGGTGTGCATCTCCTGGACCACGGCCTCCATCCCGGCAAGCGCGGCCTCCGGCGCGGACATGACCACGTCCACACCGTCACCAAGGATATTAAGTTCACTGTCGGTGACCAAGCATGCGACCTCCAGCAGAAGATCGGAGGCGGCGTTGAGCCCGGTCATCTCACAGTCGATCCAGACAAGGCGATCCATATCTGGTTGACCTTAGGGTCTCCTGGCCGGGACGTCACGCGGGGGCCAGCCGTTCGGTGCCGCCGCTGGACATTCGCCCGTGCCCGCCAGCGAGGCGCCCGCCGACGCTTGGCGGTACGGTCATCGGCGCCAGCGGGGCTTTCGGCTGTTGCCGGAGGCTCTTAGCTGGGAGGGGACCGCGGGGCTGTCTGGTTGATGACCTGGAACGTCACCGAGAGGGGTGGTATGGACTGCTGGGCGGCGGTCGCCGTGAGCATGTACAGCCCGTTCGGGAACTGTGTTGTGTTCCACGGGAGTTCCTGCGGCAGGAACAGAAACGGTGGCCCGGTGGCTACGTAGGACATCGAAGCGCTCCCGCTCAGGCGGAACAGGATGGTGCCGGGCGATCCGGAGACCGCGAGCCCGATCCGGACGACTCCGCTCACGACGCCATTCTGGATGAGCCCGCTCACGATGCTGCCCGAGACGATGCCGGTGAAGCCGAGCAGGGCCGGACTCGCCGCTGCCGCGCCGCTGGCACGGTCCGACGCAGTCCAGGGTGGGGCAGGTGACGCCGGGGCAGCCGTGTCGGTGCTCGCCGGGACGACGGCCGTCGTGTCGCCCGGCCGCGCTGCTTCGCCGGTGGTGAGCGTGCTGCCGCCAGCGGCAGGTACTGGATGATGCTGATACCACACCACCAGGACAGGCATGAGCGCGAGGGCGGTCGCGAACATCGCGATGCCAAGCCCACCTCGCCTCAGCAGTCCCACCGGCTGGCGTGCCCTTTCCGTCCGTCTGTCCGATTGGTGACAAGCTGACCATATCGCCGAACGACATCCCGGCGATGGGCAGCTTCGTGGGCAGACGGTAGGCGGTGGCCGCCAGGACGTCGCGGTGACGCCGAGGCGAGCGCGGGCCCGGCGGCCCACGCGGATGGCAACGGGCGGATCGGACCTCAGCGCACGGCTCAGCGGCGCTGAGCCGCTCGGTGGTCAGCGACGCCGAGCGGGACGTCCCGGTGGCCGGGCCGTCAGCCGGCGACGACCATGGGTGTCACGAGGGCGTCGACGGCTTCGGAGCCGGCCTGCTGCTCGCAGGCGCTCCTGCCGCAGGAAATCCGGTCGACTGCAGCTGCGGTCCACAGCCCAGACGGTAGCGGTCCGGGCGGTCCGCTGGGCTGGTTGTCACAAACCCTTAACTTTACCGGCGGCGTGTCGAGCGCTGACCGGTCCCCCCACCTGGGGGACCGTCCCAATAGTGTTAGAGCGACCGGCAATAGGGGACGCGGCGTCGCGGGGCTGGGGCACGCACCTCGCGTCGTTGTCGTCAGTCGGCGCCCAGCACCAGGGCGCCTTCCTCCGCCGCCTCGCGATGCACGCACCCCAGCCCCGCTCCTTGATCCACACCCCTCTTGCCGGGCGCTCTTAGTCCGTGTCACCGCGGTCCACGCGGCCGGCCTGGCCGGCTTGGCCGACGCGGATCATGCTGCGGTCGCCGCGGCGGGGCGGGCCGCGGCTGAAGATCCTGCCGGTCATGACAAGCCATGTACCACGAGTGATCGCTTGACACCTGCCGTCGCTCTGAACAGTCTGCACATGCCGGACGTCCGGTGGCTATCGCGGAGGTCAGGTCATGAGCACATACGGCCACTACGTCATGCCGGCTGGTGGTTCCACCTGGGACGTGCCGATGGCCGGTGCCGCGCGCTTCTCCTGGGAATACGACGAAGGCCGTGCCCGGCTGCTGGATCTCTACCAGAAGGGCAAGGACAGGCAGTGGGACGCCGCGACCAGGATTGACTGGTCCGTGGAGGTGGACCCCCACCGGGCGCTGGAGCTTCCCGACGACACCATCCCCATCCACGGGCTGCCGGTCTGGGAGAAACTCAGCGAGCGGGAGCGCGGTGAGCTCAGCCGGCATCTGACCTCGTGGCAGTTCAGCCAGTTCCTGCATGGCGAGCAGGGCGCGATGATCTGCAGTGCTCGGATCGTCGAGTCGGTGCCGGACATGGACGCGAAGTTCTACGCCGCGACCCAGGCGATCGACGAGGCGCGGCACGCCGAGACATACGCCCGTTTCCTGACGGAGAAGATCGGTATCGTTTACCCGATCAATCCCGAACTGCGGTCGCTGCTCGACTCGACCCTTGGCGACAGCCGGTGGGACATTCCGTACCTGGGTATGCAGGTGCTCATTGAGGGTCTCGCCCTCGCCGCGTTTGGCGTGCTGCGCGACGCCACGTCCGCCGCGCTGCCGAAGCAGATTCTCGCCTACGTGATGCAGGACGAGGCTCGGCACGTGGCGTTTGGCCGGTTGGTACTGCGTGACTACTACGCGCAGCTGAGTAGTCGTGAGCGTGCCGAGCGGGAGGAATTCGTCGTTGAAAGCTGCTGGCTGATGCGGGACCGGCTGCGGGGCGCCGAGGTGTGGGACAACCTCGGATTCGACGTGGCCGCCTGCCTTGCCGCGGTCGAGACGTCCAGTTACATGCGGGTGTTCCGTAAGCTCCTGTTCAGCCGGATTGTGCCCTGTGTCAGGGATATAGGCCTGTGGGGCGAAAAGGTCCGCGACGCCTATGCGCGGATGGGTGTCCTCGACCTGGCCAGCCTCGACCTGGCGGAGCTGATGAACGGAGACGAGGCCGTTGCCGACAGCCTCGACCGGGCGCGGGCCGAGGAGGCGGAGCTCGCGGCGCGCAAGCGGCAGGTGGAGCAGACGATCGCCGCGGCGTTCTGAACTGCCCATCCATGAGGCCAGGTTGTCCAGGCCAGGTTGTCACGTGGGCTGATCGGGAAGCGACCAGGGTGAGCTGGGGTTATCCTCAACGTATAGTTGCATTGGCAACATTTAGCTCACTGTCAGGAGGATCGCGATGCCTGCCGTGACCGCCGATACAACCAGCCTGCCGCGTCTTGGGACGCCGCTCGCCGGTGCCGTTGACCGTCCGGTCCGTTCGGTGACGACGGCGCCGTCGGGCCGTGAGGGCGAAGGCTTCCCCGTGCGCCGGGCCTTCGCCGGTGTCAGCCTTGCCGATCTTGATCCTTTTGTTCACATGGATCAGATGGGCGAGGTCGAGTACGCGCCGGGCGAGCCAAAGGGCACCCCCTGGCATCCTCACCGGGGCTTCGAGACCGTCACATACATGATCGATGGGACGTTCCAGCATCAGGACTCCAACGGCGGAGGCGGCGTCATCACCGACGGCGCGACCCAGTGGATGACAGCGGGCGCGGGGATCCTGCACATCGAGACACCGCCCGAAGAGCTTGTCGTCAGCGGCGGGCTCTTCCACGGCATCCAGCTGTGGGTGAACCTGCCTGGGCGCGACAAGTTCAGCCCGCCGCGGTACCAGAGCATCGAAGGCGACCGGGTCAGCCTGGTCTCGTCGCCGGACGCGGGGGCGCTGCTGAGACTCATCGCCGGGGATGTCGGTGGCCATCAGGGCCCCGGCTCCACCCATACTCCGATCGCGGTGGCACATGCGTCGGTGTCCCCCGGCGCTCGGCTGACGGTCCCCTGGAACCCCGGCTTCAACGCGCTTGCCTACATCCTCGCGGGTTCGGGACGGGTCGGTGGCGAGGGCCGTCCGGTCGGCCGCGGGCAGCTTGCCGTGTTCGGGCCAGGTGACCACCTCACGCTCGTCGCTGACGACCCGCAGCCTGGGCCGGCCCCGATGCTGGAGGTACTGCTGCTGGGCGGGCAACCCATCCGCGAGCACGTCGAGATGTACGGGCCGTTCGTGATGAACACCCGTGAGGAGCTGCGCCAGGCGGTGGAGGACTACCAGGCCGGACGCTTGGGCGTCATTCCCGCGAACGCTCTGATGCCCCACCGCGCGGCCCAGCGCTCTGGCTGAGCGGCCCCGGCCGAGCGCCCTGGCAGCGGCCTGGCCCGCTCCTGCCGGAGGTGTCGCGGGCTGACTCCGCCGGAGGCTGCGCGATCACTGTTCTCCTGTCAAAGTGGCACGAACCGTTTGATGCGCAGATGGACGGTGCCAGCCAGAGGAGGACGGACAGCAGTGGTCTCGCTAACCGATCAGGTCGCTATCGTGACGGGCGCAAGCCGGGGGATCGGCTTTGAGGTTGCCAGAGAGCTTGTCCGGGCGGGCGCGAAGGTGAGCCTCACCGCTCGCCAGGCGGAACCGCTGGAAGCGGCGGTCGAGGAGCTGGGGGGCGGCGAGGTGGCCCTCGCGGTAGCGGGACGAGCCGATGACCCGCTCCATCAGCAGGATGCCGTCCGCCGGACCCTTGAGACGTTCGGAAGAATCGACATACTCGTGAACAACACCGGGATCAACCCTGTCCACGCCCCGATGCTCGACGTCGAACCGGCCGCGGCAATGAAGATCTTTGGTGTCAACGTGCTTGCGCCGCTCGCCTGGATCAGGCTCGTACGGGACGCCTGGATGGGCGAGCACGGTGGCGCGATCGTCAACATGGCCTCCGTCGCGGGCCTTCGGCCATCGCCGGGTATCGGCCTGTACGGGGTCAGCAAGGCCGCGTTGATCCGTCTGACCAGCGAGCTCGCGATGGAGCTCAGCCCGGCGATCCGGGTGAACGCGGTCGCGCCCGCCGTGGTGAAGACCAGGTTCGCGACCGCGCTTTTTGCCGGGCGGGAGGACAAGGTGGCTTCGGCCTACCCGCTGAAGCGGCTCGGGCTGCCCCGTGACGTTGCCGGCGCGGTCACCTTCCTGCTGTCGGACGAGGCTGCGTGGATCACAGGTCAGACGCTTGTCGTCGACGGCGGTCTCTCGCTGACCGGTGGTGTTGAAGCAAGTGCCCTGGGAGCTTAGAGCGTGTGTGAGATCGGGCTTTCGATCAGTGAGCCGGAATGACGATCTCACACGCGC
>NZ_CAKJTO010000073.1:0-27632 GCF_917627405.1 Protofrankia sp. Cj5 | reverse complement strand
CGGTAGGACCGACGGCGCCAGCGCGCTCCGCTTCGCACGCCGGGCGTTACCTCGCGCGCTACGGGTAGCGCCGGCCGGGCCACCGGCGTCCTTCGTCGCCTCCGGCCTGCCGCCCTCCGCGGTGGGTGTGCTGGGTGCAAGGTCGAACAGCGTGCCCGCGCGGGAGGCCAGTTCCTTCGGGTCGAACAGCCGGATGACCCCGTACTCGCCGTCATAGCCGGCGTCGCGGATCACCTCCTCCCGGCGCAGCCGCCGGATCGCCTCGACCAGCACGGACGAACCGACCTCGGCGATGGCGTCCAGCGGGACCTCACCAAGGATTGCCAGTTCCGGGCCGAGGCGGGCGGTAAGCGTGGTGACCTGCGCGGCTACCGCCTTGCTCTTCGGGCCGACCCCAAGGATCTCCCCGACGACCTCGGGCAACGCGACCAACGAGCGCACCTCTCCCGCGGTCGCCGGGCGCACCCCATCGCCGCGGTCGGCCAGCGCGTCCACGCGGTGCAGCACCCCGACGGTCAGTGGGCGCCCACACTGCGGGCAGCGGCCGTCGACCTCCCGGGTCTGGCTCGGTTCGAAACGCACTCCGCAGTTGCGGTGACCGTCAAGGTGGTACTTGCCCTCTTCCGGGAAGAACTCGATGGTGCCGGCGAACCCCTCCCCGCCACGCAGCGCCGCGCGGATCGCGAAGTAGTCGACATCGCAGGTGAACGCGGTCGCCTCCCGGCCGAGCATGGGCGGCGAGTGCGCGTCGGAATTGCTGACCAGCCGGAACCGGTCGAGCCCGGACACCCGCCAGAACATCGGCGGGTCCGCCGACAGGCCCGTCTCCAACGCGAAGATGTTGTCCGCGAGGTCGAGATAGCAGTCCTCGATCGCGTCGAAGCCGGATTTCGACCCGAGAACGGCGAACCAGGGGGTCCACACATGCGCCGGCACGAGGTAACAGCCCTCCCCCGCACCGAGCGTGATCTCCAGGAGGTCACGGGAGTCCAGCCCCAGGATGGGACGCCCGTCCGCGGCCAGATTGCCGATCTTCGCAAGACTCGCGGTGATCCGGCCAGCGGCGTCGGTGTCCGGGGCGTAGAGGAGATGGTGGACCTTGCGGGTCCGCTCCCCCCGCTTGTAGATCGTGGAGATTTCCGTGGACAGCATGAACCGGGTCGCCTGCTGGCAGGACGCGGGCAGCGTCCGCAGGACATCCGCCTCGAGGTCCGGACGCAGCCGGAACAGGCCGGGCTCGGCCGGCACGAGCTTGGTGGCGATCTCCTGCGACCATGCGGGATGGGTGAAATCGCCCGTACCGACCACAGCGATCCCCTTGCGTGCCGCCCACCAGGCCAGATGCTCCAGGTCGCAGTCCCGGCTGCATGCCCTGGAGTACTTGGAATGGATATGCAGATCTGCAAGAAAGCGTGAGTTCACAGAAATGTATGTTGTCGCATCGCCGCACCCGCACAGGCGGCTACCCCGCTGCACCGGCAGCGGGGCACGGATGGGACAGCACCCGTCCGGTAGCTCCGGGACCGCCGGGCCAGCCCCAGGTCGCGCAGATGGGCACTTTCATGATCCTACAATCAAAAAAACGGACCATGCGGCCCGAGCGCGGGAGCAGGCCAGCCACGAACCCCGCCGGCACGACACGGCGAGCCATCCACCCGCACCCAACAGTGACCGACAGTAATCTTCATCAGGTGCCTCTGACTCGCGAACGCCTGCGCACGGCACCTTCCGTCCTGCTGCTCGTTTCCCTGGTGACGGGGCTGACAGCCATGCTCCCGACCGCGGCGGGAGCCACCGCGGCGGGAGCCACCGCGGCACCGAGGCCAACCAGCACGAACCTCCTCGGCGGTCCGGAGCTGGCGAGCGATGCCGTCGTGGTCGGTCCGCGGGCCTCGTCGCAGCCTCCTGAAACCACCGCCGCGAGCTGGCTGATCGCCGACGCCGATAGCGGCGCGGTCCTGGCGGCTCGAGACGCCCACGGTCCCCACCTGCCGGCGAGCACGCTCAAAATCCTCACGGCGCTCGCGATACTGCCGCGGCTGTCACCAGCCCAGGAAGTGAAGATCAGCAGTGCCGCCGCGTCGGTCGACGGAACTCGGGTGGGTCTCGTCCCAGGTATGACCTATACGGTCGCGGAGCTCGCCACGGAAATGATCATCGCTAGCGGCAACGACGCCGCTGTCGCGCTCGCCGAAGCCGCTGGCGGCGCCGCCACCACGATCGCCCTGATGAACCGCACCGCGGCCGAACTGAACGCGCGCGACACGCAGGCCGGAGATCCGAGTGGCCTGGACGCACCCGGACAGCGGACATCAGCCTACGATCTTGCATTGCTGGGCCGGGCCGCGCTTGCCAGTCCCATAGTCAGCCGGTTCCTGACGATCCCGCGGGCGACCGTCCGCGGGCGGAGCGGCACATCGTTCCAGATCCAGAACCATAATGAGCTCCTCACCTCATATTCAGGAACCATCGGTGTCAAGAACGGCTACACCGCCGCGGCGGGAGCGACCTACATAGGCGCTGTCCGGCGAGGTGGCCACACCCTCATCCTCACGATGATGCGGGCAGCCCCCGCATATGCCGCGGAGGCCAAGGCGCTGCTCGACTGGGGATTCGCGAACGTCGATACAATCACCCCGATTGGGTATCTTGTCACGGAAAGCGATGAAATTCGCAATGTCGAAATGTTTCCAGCCGGGTCAATCGTGGACGGCTCGCGACCACTGATCGCTTCCAGCGCTGCCCCGGGCATCCGAAGCCGCAACGCTGTTGGGGACCGGAATTACCCAGGAAATCAGCCATGGCGGCGGGACAGCCACGACCGCGGGATAGGGACGGTGACGTGGATCGCCATCGCAATCACCTGCGCGGTGGGGCTGCTCACCCTACGCCGGCGGCTTGCCCGCCATCGCCTTTTCTCGGGCATCGGCACGTTCCCCGTCGGCACACCGCCCGGCATCGCGATCCGGCCGCCCCTGCCCTCCTCCGGCCCGGAAAACATCTCCGGATCCCGTGTCCGGCTGCTGCCTCCTCGACGAGGCGGGGACGAAAGCGGAAGCCCAGCAGCCGCTCGAGGCGTCGAGCCCGATGGCGGCCCAGCGCCATCCACCTCTCCGCCGGGAACGTTCCCGGCAGGAGCATCCGTACCGGGAACGGCTACACCGCCGGGGACATCCGTGCCGGCGCTATCCGTGCCGGCGGTATCCGTGCCGGCGGCAACCGCGGTACCCGACGGCGCGACATCGGAGGAATAAGGCGCGGTGACCGTCCACGCCGCGACCAGCAGCGTCCAGCGCATCATGATATTGATCCAAATCAACAAACCGACAATCACCGCGAACGTCCCGTAGACGGGGTTTCTGGTCGTCATGCCCACCAGCCAGGTCGCGAGGACCTTGAGGCCCTCCACCCCGATCGCGCCACACAGCGCCCCCCGCAACGCGCGGTCACGATCGGTGCTCAATGGCAACCAGAGAAACAGACAGAGGAAAAGCGCCACGTCCAGAGCCAGCGCGACGGCAACGGCGAGCAGCGAGGTCACCACCGCGGCCATGGTGCTGCCAGACAGCCCGATCCAGCTCAGGAACGTCCCTGACACCGATGTGGCAACGCTGGTCACCGCGATCGACACGAACCCGATAAGACCGAGCCCGGCCAGGACGCCGATATCTTTCAATCTGCGCGTCACCACATTGCCGACGTCTACCGGCTGGTGCCACATGATCCTGATCGCGTCCCGCAACGCGTCGATCCATGCCAGCCCGGCCAGCAGGAGACCGAACAGACCGAGCAGACCGACGCCGACCTTCGCGTTGCCGATGCTGGCGATGTCCAGCTTGTCCGCAAGCCCCGGCAGATAGTTGTTGATCTGTTTGGTCATCTCCCGCTGGACGTCCGGATAGGCATCAACCACGAAGCCCGCGATCGAGAAGGCCAGGGCGACCAACGGAAAGAACGACAGGAACGCGAAGTACGTCGCGGCGGCCGACAGGCGGTCGCCACCGTCAGCGGTATACCGGCCGTAGGCGCGGACAGCGTGGTCGACGCAGGGCCGATGCCGGCGCACGGCTCCCGCCGCACTGGACGCTTTTCGGGCACCGAAACGGACCGCTCTGATCGGATTGGCCACTGCTGCTCAGTACCCGCTCACGCCGCGGCTGTCACGCCGGGGCCTGCCCGGAGTTGACCCGCGGCCTCCTCTCAGCAGGCCTCAGCAGGCCCAATCGGTCCTGACCAAAGCCTAACCAAGGCCCAACCAGGCCTAAGCGGGCTGGTCGGACGCAGTGCCAGCCGGCGAACCGGGATGCTGCCCCGCGGCGCCGGCGTAGGCGGCCTGCTGGGCCAGTTCCCATCCCTCGGGGAACTGGATCGCGACCCGTCCCAGCGTGCCGCCATCCGTGCTCGGGAAGCAGACCCCGGACATGTAAGCGGACTCGTCGCTGGCCAGATAGAGCGCGGCGTAGGCGTTGTCGAGCAGGTTCGGTGGACGGCGCAGCTTCAGCGGCATCGGGGCGTGGTCCGGGTTCCAGGGTCCCATGACTTCCTCATAGGACTTGCCGAGCACCTCGGCGTCCGGAGGCAGACCGAAGTTGACGGACATGCCGTGGGTCGGGCAGATGGCGTTGACCCGGATGCCGTAGGCGCCTAGATCGAACGCGGCGCCCCGGACGAGCGCGTTCACCCCGCCCTTACTCGCGGTGTAGATCGTGAACCGCGGGTAGGCAGCCAGCGAGGAGGCCGATGACGTGACCACGATCGTCCCACCGCCGCCCTGCGCCTTCATCGCCCTCGCGGCGTGCTTGATAGCGAAAAAGACACCCTTGAGGTTCGTGTCATGGACATGTGTCCAGCTCTCCTCGGTGGTGTCCTCCAGCGCGACCGTTCCCTGGCCAGGCACCGTGACCCCGGCGTTGGCGAACATGACGTCCAGCCGGCCGAACTGCTCCACCGCGGCGGCCACCGCCGCGGCGACCTCGGTTTCCACCGTGACGTCGGTTCTGATGGCCAGCGCCTGGCCGCCCCGCTCACCGATCAGGTTCGCGACGTCCTTCGCCCGCCGTTCGATGATGTCGGTGACGACAACCGTGGCACCTTCACGGGAGAACAACAGCGCGCTCTCCCGGCCCAGACCCGACCCGGCGCCGGTGATGACGACAACTTTGTCTTCCAGTCGCACCTGAACTCCTCGGAAAAACGAAAGAGATTATTCGGATAATGAGATCGCGCGTTCAGGACAGGCCGCCGCCCCATCCCGCGCCTGCCGCTCAAGGCCCACGGACACCACCGCGTTCGCGATAGTGCAGTAGCCGGAATCGTCGAGCTGGTAGACATCCGGCCCGTCGGCGTTGCAGCGGCCGTGCCCGACACACAGCGAAGGATCAACCTGGACCCGCATACGGTCCTCCTCGGTGCAGGTGAGGCGTGCGGAGACGAGACAGCGGTGCCCGGCCGAACGCGCCGCCATCCGCCGGGAGCCCGGATCGCGCGTCATCGGCCTGCCACCGGCGCCGCGCCGGGCAGGGACGCGCGGTGCTCCCGGGGCCGCGGACAGCGATCAGATTCGGCAACGGCACCACCGGATCGGCGATCACACACCGCTCCCGGGCAACTGCCATACCCCGTGCCTCTTCTCATCCGGATGGCATATCCCGCCATCGAACTGTCGCACACCTCACAGTGGACAAATGATCATCAACTGTCAAGATATCGATGCTATCCAGAAGTGCCGGAAACGCCGCGGCCCAGGACGCCCAAAATGATCATCAACGCGGTCGGTCCGAGACGTTTTCCCGGCCGCCGGAGACCGTGCCGCCGGCTTGTTGATCGACCTGACGGACGGCCAGCCCGGCACGCGGGCACTGGTCGGTCATCATGGTTGAGTGACCCCGGATCCCCGCTCCCGACGCAGCTCGGCGACTGTCCGCTCGCTGGTCCTGGGCGCGGCTCGGGAGCTGTTCGATATGTACGGCTACGAACAGGTGAGCACCCGGGAGATTGCCGCCCGCGCTGGCGTGACCCAGGCGCTGGTGTTCCGGCACTTTGACACGAAGGCCAACCTGTTCGCCGAGGCCGTCTACCGGCCCTTCTATGACTTTGTCGCCGAGTATGTACGGCAATGGATCGAACGCGGGCATGGCACAAGGAGCGCCGAACAGACCACGCTGGACTTCGTCGGCGGACTTTACGGGTTACTTGTCAACAACCACAAACTGCTGCTGGCGCTCCCCGGGGGGCCGAACGGAGGCTCGCCCGAACTGCGCAACCGCGCCAGCGCGTTTCTCCAAGAGGTCTTCGACGAGCTGGAACGGGAGATCGAGACCGAGGTGACCATGCTCGGCGCCCCTGTGATCGACGTGGCGTTGGCCGTCCGGTTCACCGTAGCGCTCGTCTATGGCACCGCTGTGTTGGACGACGTGCTGTTTCCCGCCGGCCAGCGGCACCCGGGCAGCCAGCGCCTCGTCGAGGAGCTGGCCGGATTCGTGATCCGCGGTGCCGGCGGCGTGAGCCCACCGCACGATCATGCCGGTTACAGCGGCCTGGCCACCGGCTCCTCGGCACCAGCACCAGCACCAGCACCGAGCGCCGCCACCACATCGTCGGACAACGTGGGCCAGGCATCCACCGCCCAGGAGCCGAACTCACGGTCGGTCAGACAAGCACAGGCGGCATTCAACGCCGGATCAACCCAGAGAAAAGTTCCGCTCCGACCGAAATGACCGAAGGTCCCGGGCGAATTTGCGCCCCCCGTCCAGTGGGGCTGTTTTCCGCCGCGGATCTCGAAACCGAGCCCCCAGTCGTTCGGGTCGCGCACACCGAAGCCGGGCAGTACCCCGGCGAGCCCCGGAAACGCCACCGAGGTCGCGGCCGCGAATGTCGGCGGCGCAAGCAGGCGTGGAGCCAGCAGCTCACCGGCAAAAACAACAAGATCGGATAGCGTGGACGACACCCCGTAGGCCGGCGAGCCCCGCAGCTCGGACGCTGTCATGCCCAACGGCCCGAACACGGCTTCGGCGAGGTACTCACCGAACGCGATTCCGGACGCCTTTTCCAGCGTTTCACCGAGAACCTCGATGCCCGTGTTCGAATACACCCGCCGTGTCCCAGGGCGGGTCACCGTCCGGGTGCCGGAGAAGCCCAGGCCCGAGGCATGGGCGAGGAGATGGGCGACGGTCGAGCCCGGGGGGCCGGCCGGATCGCCCAGGCCGAGGGCTCCCTCCTCCACCCCGATCAGGACGGCATAGGCGGCGAGCAGCTTCGATACCGATGCCAACCGGAAGGATCTGTCCATGGCGCCGACCGATCCACGTACCGTGACGCGGCCGGAGGCGTCGCGTACCAGGACGGCAACGGCCGCGTTCTCGACCGGCCAGGAATCCACCTGCGCGAGGGCATCCACGTGCCGAACTGTACGAACCCGGGCTGTCTGGTGCGCGCCCGGCTCGCTGAGACACTGGGCGGATGTGGCAACACCGACACCTCCCGATGCCATGACCACGCACGCACGCGGCGTCCCCGCGGTGGCCGATCCAGGTATTCCGGCCGGGCGCTCCGCCATTGTGGACCTGCTCGTCCTCGGCGCTGGACCAGCGGGCTGCGCCGCGGCGCTGCGCGCGCTGCAACTCCGTCCGGATGCCCGTGTGGTGCTGTTGGATGCCGCGGCCTTCCCCCGGGACAAGGCCTGCGGTGACGGCATCGCCCCACACGGCCTGGACGTCCTGCGTGCCCTCGGCGTGCCCGATGCCGTCGCGGGGTACTCGCCAGTGGATCGCATGCGGTTGCGGACGCCTGGGGGCGCGGAAGTGGCCACCCCGTCCCGACGAGCGAACTACGTGGTTCCCCGCAAGATCTTTGACGCACGGCTCGTCGCCGCCGCCCGTGCTCGGGGTGCGGTGCTCCTGCGCCAGCGCGCGCGGTCCGTCGTGACCGGTGGCACCGCGGACGAGCCAGTGGTGATCGTCAACGGTGACCTGAGAGCACGGGTGGTGATCGGTGCGGATGGCGCGAATTCGATCACCAGGCGGTCGCTCGGCATCGGGCCAAACCCACCGGAGGCACTTGCCATCGCGGTCCGGGGGTACGCGGACGCGCCGCATACCCCCGGACCGCCGGAACAGCTCATCGAGATGACCGACGAGGGCTGGCCGGCATATGCCTGGTCGTTCCCGATCGGCGACGGCCGCGCCAACATCGGCTATGGGATGTTGCGATCCAAACTCGCCGCGCTGCCCGGCGACACGGGCGGCCGCACCGTTCTGCACGGCACCCTCGCCCGGATGCTGCCCGAGCAGCCAGCGCATCCGGGAACGCTGCGCGCCCACCATCTGCCCATGTCGACCTGGCGGCCCCGCCAGCCCGATGGCCCGGTGCTGCTCGCCGGTGACGCCGCATCATTGATCAATCCGCTGACCGGGGAGGGGATCTACTACGCGCTGCTGTCCGGCTCCCTGGCTGGTGCGGCCGCCACGACCGCCACCCCAGCCCAGGCCGGCGCGGTCTACCGCCGGGCGCTCGACCGGGAGCTCGGCCGGCATCTACGCCACACCGCCCTGCTGGCCGGGCTCGCCGGCCGCCGTCGAACCCTCATGGACTCAGCCGTGCGAGCCGCCGGCCACCGCACCGAACTGTACGACAACCTGATCGAGATCGGCCTTGGACGGGGGACGATCCCGACCGCCTCCGTCGCACGTCTCGCCCTGCGCAGGATCATCTCAACACGGCCGTGACGCACCGCGGAGAATCCATCCAGCAGCGCGATCGCTGCCCCTTTCGCGCCGCTGGAGGCCAAAAATATCAAAACCGAAATATCAGAACCGGATGCTACAGACTGGCCACATCCGCCTGCTTGACCCGCACAGCCTCGGCCGCGGTGACGAGCGCGGCTTTCTCCGCTGCCGAGAGGTCAATTTCCACGACCTTCTTCACACCCCCGCGGCCTATCTGGGCGGGCACGCCGAGATAAACACCGGAAATACCGAACTCACCGTTCACCCAGGCGCACACCGGCATGACCGCGCCGGAGTCCTCTGCCACAGCCTTCACCATCCGAGCGGCGGCGGCGGACGGCGCGTAGTAGGCCGACCCGGTCTTGAGGAGGGCGACCACCTCGGCACCACCGTTACGGGTCCGCGTGACCAGATCATCGATCTTGTCGGCGGGCAGCAATTCCGCGAGCGGCCTGCCGTCCACCGTGCACTGGGACGGAACCGGCACCATGGTGTCGCCGTGCGAGCCCAGGGTAAGGGTCTGTACCGACCTCACCGGCACTCCCAGTTCCACCGCGACGAAGTTGCTGAAACGAGCGGTGTCGAGCATGCCGGCCTGACCGATGACCCGGTTACGGGGAAACCCAAGGACATTCGCGGCGAGCGCGGTCATCTCGTCCAGCGGGTTGGAAACCACTACGACGACCGCGTCGGGTGAAGATTTCGCGATGTTCTCCGAAACCTGCCGGACAATCTTCGCGTTGACCTCAATGAGGTCCATCCGGCTCATGCCGGGCTTGCGGGGCAGGCCGGCGGTGACGACCACGACGGCCGAACCCTCGGTATCGCCATAGTCGTTTGTTCCGATCACCGTGGTCTCGAAATTCTCGACTGGGCGCGACTGATTCAGATCGAGAGCGATGCCCTGGGGCTTGCCCTCGATAATGTCGGTCAGGACAACCGTGTCGAAAATGTCGTACTCGGCGAGGCGCTGCGCGGTCGTGGAACCATAGAAACCGGCTCCGACCACAGTCACTTTCCCAGCCATCGGCTGTCAGCTCCCCAGCTTCTCGATGATAGCGTCGGCGCGCTCCGCCGTCCCCACCGCGGTGGAGCCGCACGGGTCGGCTTCAGGTCGTAAGCGACACTACGCCCTTCCGCAATGACCAGCCCGCCCGCAATGGCCGGCGCGACGGCCTGATCCAGCTTCCCCGCCGCTCAGCTGCTCAGCTCCCGGGTGGCACCGTGAGCGTCACAACAATGATCATCAATCCGAACGCGCCGAGTGTGGTGACATCGAACGCCCTGCTCCGCGCCGCAAGTAGCCCCACCCGCCGAGTCGGCAGCACCATCCGCAGAAACGCACCGGCAAGCAGCACCGCCCCGAGGCCGACCAGGCCCTGCCGCCAGTGACCAGCCACGACGAACAGCAGGGCGAGACCGACAGCGCCGAACATGCCGGCGAAGACCGGCTCCCGCCGCAGCCATGACCGCCATCGCGACACGGACTGGCGGTGCCGCAGACTCATGACAGCGTGGCCAGCACACGCCCGATCAGCCGTCCGATGCTCGCTCGCCTCCCACCCGTACGCGGGAGCCGACCCGCTCACCCCCGACCATAGACGCAGGTGGGAAGCGGCGCGAAAAATCGCGATCACACGCTGATCGATTTCCCAGCTCACGGCGAGAAGTCACTGTCCGGCTACCGGCCCGCGTGCGACGCATCGAGAAGAATGTGCCTGGCGGGCGCGGAAGTGGCCTACGCACAGCGTAGAAACCCCACCAGGCATCCTCAACCTCACGATCGCCGCACCGGATTCACAATCGTACGGACCCCCCGGGCGCGGACACCGTGTGCAACTAGGGCAGACTTCCGCCGCAAGTCCCCGGAGTGGGAGGGAGCGGGCCGTGGCAGACGAAACGCCACACAGCAAGAAACTGCAGGAGCTGATGTTCCGGGCTTGGGAGACCTTCGGAGATGCCCGACATCTCGACAGCGACGACCGGGTGTTCGTCCAGGCTCTCGCACGGCAGACGGCAGACAGGATCTCGGTCCTGTATGGCGCCAGCTGGCGGGATGCACTGGACTGGGTTGCGCAGCGTTACGTACCCAACGACGACGCACCCGGTGGTTCCATCCTGGCGTCATCGAACGGCAGCATGTCATCGAATGGCACCATGTCGTCGAATGGCACCACGTCGTCGAACGGCACCACGGCGAGCGCGCGACGAAGCGTGGCAGCGGCGGAGTCCACCTCCATCTTGTGAAACGTTGGTGTCGTCCGGCCAGTCACAGCTGACCCGGACGGCGCCAACGAACAGGCACACAGCAGCTCCATCACCACGGTGTGGCCGGGCTTCACGGGCTTCGGACGCCGACATTAGAGCGACCGGCAACAGGGGGACGCGGCGTCGCGGAGCTGGGGCACACGCCCCAGCCCGCTCCTTGATCCGCACCTCTGTTGCCAGGTGCTCCAGATGAACAACGATCATCCGAATAACGCCTGAATAACGCCCGGATGACGTCAGTGCGCGAAGTGGCGGACGCCGGTGAAGTAGAGCGTTATCCCCGCTTCCCGCGCGGCGGCTATTACCTGCTCGTCACGCACGGATCCACCCGGTTCGACAACCGCGCGGACACCGGCGTTGATGAGCACCTGCAAACCGTCCGGGAAGGGGAAATAGGCGTCACTCGCGGCCACGGCTCCCTTCACCCTGTCACCGCCACGGCTCACCGCGAGCATCGCGGCATCGACCCGGTTCACCTGCCCCATACCCACGCCGATCGTTGCGCCGCCCAGGGCGATCAGAATCGCGTTCGACTTGACGGAACGGGCTGCCTTCCAGGCAAAAACAAGATCATTTAGTGTTGCCTCATCGGCAGGCGCGCCAGCCTTCAGCGTCCACCCCGACGACCCGTCGCCAGCCGTGTCCAGCACGTCACGGGACTGCAGCAACAGCCCACCGGAGATCTGCCGCATTTCGACCCCGTGCGGATCCATCGGCAGCGGGCACTCCAGCAGCCGGATCGAGGGCTTGCGGGAAAGGATCTCCTCGGCGCCTTCGGCATAGCCAGGCGCCACAACGACTTCGGTGAATATCTCCGCGATCTGTTCGGCCAGGGCGACGCTGACGGGCCGGTTCGTCGCGATAACCCCGCCGAAAGCGGACACCGGATCACATGCGTGCGCCTTGCGATGAGCATCGGCAACGTCGCTGCCGATGGCCAGGCCGCATGGGTTCGCGTGCTTGACGATGGCCACGCATGGCTCGTGGAAATCACCCGCGGCGCGCCGGGCCGCCTCCGCGTCGGTGTAGTTGTTGAACGACATCGGCTTGCCGTGCAGTTGCCGGGCACCCGCGAGCCCGGGCCCGCCGTCATCCGCCACATACAGCGCGGCCCGCTGGTGGGGGTTCTCGCCGTAGCGCAGGACCTCCGCCCGCCGCCAGAGCGCCGCTACCGTGTCCGGCCAGCCCGACTCCCGGGCGATCTCATCGGGCGCCAGAACGCCGGCGAACCACGACGCGACCGCGACGTCGTACGCGGCGGTGTGCGCGAAGGCGCGGGCGGCAAGCCGGCGCCGCGCCGCGAACTCGAAACCACCAGCCCGGATCGCGGCGATCAGCTCCGGATAGTCCGCCGGGGAGACGACCACGGCCACGGAGTGATGGTTCTTCGCCGCGGCGCGAATCATCGCCGGCCCGCCGATATCGATCTGTTCGATCGCCTCGTCCTCGGACGCGCCGCCCGCGACCGTTTCCCGGAACGGATAGAGGTTCGACACAACGAGGTCGAACGGCTCAATGTCGAGTTCCGCGAGCGTCTTGGCGTGCTCGACGTCGCGCAGATCAGCGAGGAGGCCGGCATGCACGCGTGGATGCAGTGTCTTGACCCGTCCGCCGAGAACCTCGGGGAAACCGGTGAGGGTGCTTACGGGCGTCACAGCCAGGCCATGGCGAGCGAGCACCTGTGCGGTGGATCCGGTGGAGACGACCTCCACCCCGGCATCGATGAACGCGTCCGCGAGGTCCGGCAGGCCGGCCTTGTCGTAGACGCTGACCAGAACACGGTGGATGGGACGCCGGCCGGTGGTGACCAGCGCCCCGCCGGCTGATGGTGCCGGGCCGGTGTGCGGGAAGGCCCGTGCCCCAGCCGTCGAGTCACCGGCGGTGGAGGCCTGCTGATCCTGTGTGGACGTCATGTCCCCTCCTCCGACCGGATGATCCGGCCGATTGTCGCCACGTACAGGACACGTTCCACCGCCTGGATACGGGTACGCAGAGTTTCCTCAGTGTCGGACTCCTCCACCGCTACGACCGCCTGCGCAAGGATCTGCCCGGTGTCGACGCCCTCATCCACCCAGTGGACCGTCACTCCGCTGACCTTGACGCCGTACGCAAGCGCGTCGGCGACGGCGTGCGCTCCCGGGAACGCGGGCAACAGAGACGGATGCGTGTTGATCGTCCGAAATCGGGCGATCACCTGTTTGTCCAGAATTTTCATGTAACCAGCGAGCACCAACAGATCCGGAGCGTATAGGGAGATCCTCGCCGCGGTGGCCGCGTTGAAAGCCGCTCTGTCCAGCGCGTCCTCCAAGCGGACGACGAACGACGGGACGCCGGCCGCCGCCGCCCGATCCTGTGCTCCGGTGCCGTAGCGGTCCGCGCCCACGGCAACAACTTCCGCGCCGAAATCTGGATCTCTGCACGCGTCCAGTACAGCCTGCAAGGTGGTACCCACCCCGGAGGCGAGAACAACCAGTCGTGCGGGCACGGAACTCTCCGGTACGACAGGTCGGCGGTGGCTCGCCGGTGGACGTATGACCGTTCCGACTGTACTGAGGTCTACCGGCCCGCGCGCATCAACCAGCCGCCCGGTCACAGGACGGCTTCGGTCGCCCCCCTCATCGTCGGTATCTCCGGCTCCGGACACGGATCCTCCCGTTCAACGCGGTAGCCCGCGGAACCGGGCTCGCGAGCCGGCTCGCCCACAGCATCGTCACAACCAGTGTCGAGACGGCCGAAATCCTCCCCGTCAAGAAGGTCGCCGGGCCGGCAGAGATACAGCTCGGCGAGCCGCACGAGCGTCTGGGTCGACGGCGCCCGCCCACCTCGACCGGGCCAGACCTCCCAGTAGGAGAAGGATTTTCCCGTCTTCGGGAGACCTTCCCCGGACCACCGTGCGTTCCATCGGCAGGCTGCCTCCTCCTGCGTCCAGCCGTGCGCGAGCCGGAAGGCGACCCGCGCGTTCAGGCGATAGCGATGCTGCCACTCCAGGGCGATGCGCCGATAGGACCAGCCGAGTGCCCGCAGACGCCCCGACTCAGCCCGCAGCCCAGCGACGCTGACAGCCATGGCGACCTCCCCATAGACGAACAGATGTTCGTACATTAGCGAGCAGGTCGGACATTTCCTGACGCTATGAGCCCTGGCCGGCTCGCGCCGCGAAAACTCCCCCGCTGGCGGGGTGCCGCACCGGTGGGGGGACGGATGAGCACGCATACCCGCGGGCGCCGTGACCCGTTATGATGCCCGTTGCCGCAGCTGGGAGGGCCTGCCATGGTAGTGCCGAAGGAACCACGGCCGGGCGCCGCCCCCAGCGACGACTCGCGGCCTACCGAGTATCGGCATACGCATGTTGATCATCCGGGCGGATCCCGGAACAACTTTGGCGGTCTGGCCCTGGCACTGGGCCTGCTCGGTGTCGCGACCTGTTGGATCGGCATCGGCGGCCTGGCCGGAATCGCCGCTGTGGTCGTTGGCATGTTCGGTCGTTCCCGCGCGCGGCGGATGGGCGGTGCGGGCGGCGGTGTCGCAACAGCTGGACTGGCGCTGGGCGTGCTCTCCACTCTCATCGCGCTGCTTCTTGTCGGCGGCACCTGGACCTTCTACGAGCGGCATGGCGATGACCTGCGCCGGTATCAGGACTGTCGGAGGGACACGAGCCAGGACCCCGCGGTCTGCCAACAACGCTTCGACGAAGTGCTCAAAAACCCACCCGCCTCAAGCCGGTGAGGTGCGTGCGCACGCTGCACGCCCATGAACAGCGGCACGCCCTGAACAGCCGCCGCACGGGCGGCCAGCCCCACTCGACCACCGGAACCGACCACCGGCGCCCCGCCCGGAAGGCTACCGCGAGCGGCCTGTCTACTGGTCTCGCTGACCGTAGGGCGGCTGGCCGTAGGGTGGCTGCTGGCCGTAAGGCGGCTGGCCGTAGGGTGACTGCTGGCCGTAGGAGGGTGGCTGGCCGTAAGGCGGGTGGCCATGCGGACCAGGTTGTCCGTAGCCGCTCTGCGGAGGCTGCCCGTAGGTGCCTGGTTCGCCATACCCGCCCGGCAAGGGGCGGCCCGAGGAGTCGTATCGGGTACCTGGCGCGGGCGGGAACCGCGCCCGGCCACGGCCGCCCTGCCCGGGCAGCGTGTACCCGCTCGCCAACACGCTGAGAACCGCGAAGGCCGTGATCGCGGCGGACGCGATGAGCCCCAGCCACAGCCCAGCGGCACGGTGGCTGTTCCCAAACCCCAACAGCACTTTAAGAAAGATCATAATTGTGCCGAGCGCCGCCGTCCCGGCAATGACCAGAATCCAGTCCGCACCCACTGCCGGCAGCTGGACACGGGCGAAGGCACGCAGCGCCACCAGCCCGGTCGCGAGCAGCCCCAGCTCCACGCCGCTATAGGCGAAAAAGCCCACTCCCCACGCGTTCTCCGCGAGCCTGCCGAACGAAAACCAGTTGAATAACGAGACGATGAGCAAGACGGCACCGGCGACGAGAACGCCGAGATCATTATTGGATACGTCACGACCGGCGAGACGTGGCACGGAATGACCTCACTTCATACGATCAACGGTGGCCTGACGGAGCCACCCTGCCACGGTAGCCGCTGTGTCCCGAGACGTCATGATCCCATCCGTGATTCAGGTCCGATACTGAGAATTTCCCCCGATGGACCTGACACGACGTGGAGCACCGTAACCGGGTGTGAACCGCCACCGAAACAGCGAGGACACACCCGGTTACGAGATGCTTCAAGATTTCAGAACGAACGCATGACGTCAGCCATGAGACGGGCGGTCTCCGAAGGAGTCTTGCCCACCCGTACACCCGCCTTCTCAAGAGCTTCTTTCTTGGCCTGCGCCGTGCCTGACGATCCGGAGACGATCGCCCCCGCATGGCCCATCGTCTTGCCCTCCGGCGCGGTGAAGCCCGCGACGTAGCCGATGACCGGCTTGGTGATGTGCGCCTCGATGTACGCGGCGGCACGCTCCTCGGCGTCACCGCCGATCTCACCGATCATCACAATCGCGTCGGTGCCGTCATCGGCCTGGAACGCGTTGAGAGCGTCGATGTGAGTCGTGCCGATGACGGGGTCACCCCCGATACCGACCGCGGTGGAGAAGCCGAAGTCCCGCAGCTCGTACATCATCTGGTAGGTCAACGTACCGCTCTTGCTGACCAGACCGATACGGCCGGGCGGGGTGATGTCCGCCGGAATGATGCCGGCATTCGACCTGCCGGGGCTGATGATGCCCGGGCAGTTCGGGCCAATGATCCGCGTCGTGTTGCCCTTGGCCTGCGCGTACGCCCAGAAGTCAGTGGTGTCATGCACCGGGACGCCTTCGGTGATGACCACGACGAGCGGCATGCCCGCGTCGATGGCCTCGATCACGGCGGCCTTCGTCCCCGCTGGTGGGACGTAGACCACGGAGACGTTCGCGCCGGTCTTCTCAATCGTCTCGGCCACGGTCGCGAAGACCGGGACACCCTCGACCTCGCTGCCCGCCTTCTTGGGGTTGGTACCGCCGACGATCGATGACCCCGCGCGCAGCATCCGGGCGGTGTGCTTGCGTCCCTCGGAACCGGTGATGCCCTGAACCAGGATCTTGGACGTCTCGTCCAGCCAGATTGCCATTGTCGGAAGCCTCTTCCCGTCCGCTCAGGCCGCGGCCGCGGCGAGCTGGGCGGCGAGCTTCGCCGCACCGTCCATGGTGTCCACCGACCTGACCGCATCGAGGTTCGCCTCGGTGAGGATGCGCCGGCCCTCGTCCGCGTTGTTGCCGTCCAGCCTCACGACCAGCGGCGTGGCGACGTCGCCGACGATCTTGAGGGCCTGCACGATACCGTTCGCGACCGCGTCGCAGGCGGTGATACCACCAAAGATGTTCACAAAAACACTCTTGACCGCGGGGTCGGAAAGAATGATCGACAGGCCGTCCGCCATCACCTGCGCGGATGCGCCACCGCCGATGTCGAGGAAGTTCGCCGGCCGCTGGCCGCCGAACTCCTCACCAGCGTAGGTGACGACGTCCAGCGTGGACATGACCAGGCCGGCACCGTTACCGATGATCCCGACCTGTCCGGACAGCTTGACGTAGTTGAGGTCCTTCTCCTTGGCCCGCCGCTCAAGGGGGTCCACCGCCGCGACATCGACGAAGCCCGCGTGGTCCGGGTGGCGGAAGGAGGCGTTCTCATCCAGGCTGACCTTGCCGTCCAGGGCCACCACACGGCCATCGGCGGTCAGGATCAGCGGATTGACCTCCACCAACGTGGCGTCGGACTTGACGAAGACATCCCATAGCTTCACCAGGAGTTCGGTGGCGCCGTCGAGAGCGGCCGCGGGCAGCTTCGCGGCAACCGCGATCTGGCGGGCAACGGTCGCGTCAACCCCGGTCAGCGGATCTATCGGGATGCGGGCGAGGGCTTCGGGCTTGGTCGCCGCGACCTCCTCGATCTCCATCCCACCTTCGCGGGAGCACATGGCAAGGAATGTCCGGTTTGCCCGATCGAGCAAGAAGGAGGCGTAGTACTCCTCGGCGATGTCACTCGCCTGTTCCACCAGTACCGAGTGGACGGTATGGCCCTTGATATCCATCCCCAGGATGGCGGTGGCTTTGGCGGTGGCGTCAGCCGGACCGTCGGCGACCTTTACTCCGCCGGCCTTGCCCCGGCCGCCGGTCTTGACCTGCGCTTTGACGACAACGCGGCCGCCGAGATCGGTGGCGATGGCGTGCGCCTCGCCGGGGGTCGTGGCGACCTTGCCGGAAGGCACGGGAACGCCGTGATCGGCGAACAGCTTCTTCGCCTGATATTCGAAAAGATCCACAGTCCGTCCAGTCGGATACGAGATCGGTGGTCAGGATCGAACGTTTGAAAGTTCACGAAGATGAGAAGCATCCCGAGCCTACTGAGTTGCCCGTCGCGGTAGCCGCGCTGGCTGTCGCGACAGACGGTCACGCATGTCCGGGACAGCACCATCATCACCCGTACCCGCCACCGGGCGCCCTACTTTGTGGCAGCCGACACCGCGATCACACCGAGCAGGCGACCCTCATCACGAAGATCCTAAGAGCGCCCGGCAAGAGGGTCAACGAGGCTGGCGTGATCCCGACAGCCGCGGGACCGCCGCCCGAGCCAGCACCGCGCGCGGCTCCGGCGATGTCCAGCTGCATCCCCACTACCAGGGTGAACGGGCCACCGGGAGCGCCTGATCGGGTCAGGTCAAAAATCACAGGCCCGAGCGGGAGGCCGCCCTGCCCCGCTAGCTCAGCCAGAACCGGCGCCCGCCTGACCGACCAGGCCCGCCTGGTACGTACAGGGAAGATCTAAAACAAACCGACAACTCGGTCAAGAGCCAATCCGCACGTGATCCAAAATGATCCAACCAGTCAGAGCGCGTGCACCGTAGCTACCCGCGAACGGATCCAGTCGACGATCTCGCTGGTCGTCGCACCCGGAGTGAATATCTCGGCCACCCCGAGCGCCTTCAGCTCGGGGATATCGGCAGCTGGGATAATACCGCCGCCGGTCACCACGATGTCGTCGGCGCCACGCTCCCGCAGCAGCTCCATCAGGCGCGCGAACAGGGTCATGTGCGCGCCTGAGAGCACCGAGAGACCGATGCAGTCGGCATCCTCCTGGATGGCGGTCTCGACGATCTGCTCGGGTGTCTGATGCAAGCCGGTGTAGACGACCTCCATGCCCGCGTCCCGCAACGCACGCGCGATCACCTTGGCACCGCGATCATGACCGTCGAGACCCGGCTTGGCAACCACAACCCGGATCCGCTCACCGTTTCCGCTCACGCCGCCTCCTTGCGATCCGTGACATCGACTTCCGTAACAGGGTGCTGGGAAACAGCATCTCTCGGTGGGCCGCCCAGCCCCCGGCCGCACGGTCACAGCTCCTCAGCCGCGGTCGCGGGCTCGCGGAATCCAGTAGGCCAGCAGCCACGCGATCATCGTCCTCTCCCGCGACCGGAGACCCCGAGCAGGCTAGCGGCGCACGTCCGGAGAAGCACGCCGTTGCTGACCGGGCTGACCGGGCCGGCCGGGCTGACCAGCGGAGAAACAGTCGACAGCTATCAGGTCCGTTTGTACTCTCGGTCACAGTGGGCGTGACGATGATCCGCGGAACCTCTAGCAACACGAAGAGTCACCACGAGAGTAGCCGACAGCTCGGTTCGCGATCCAACGGCCCTCGATCATCGCACTGCTCCGGTTGGCCGGTTCTTCCGACGGCTATCCACGCACGGACGGGAGAAGGGGTAATCGACAAACGTCAACTAGGCCGGAGCGACACGGTGGTGGGCAAAATCGCCAGATCCTTCGGTGCGACCACTGCTCGCCACGGCGCAAAAGTGACACGCGGGCTGCTCGACGTGCCCGCGACGGTCCGCGGGATGGTCCTGGAAGCCACCTGGGTGGCGACCCATGTCGCCTTTTATCCGGTCGGGGTCGTCTCGGAGAAACTGCGTGAGCCCGTCCAGCGCTACACCCTCGAGGGGCTGTCACCGCTGAGGCGCGGCCTGCTCATCGGCGACATAGAAGCCGCGGGCACGCCGATCCTGCTGGTGCACGGCCTGATCGACAACAGGTCCATCTTCACCCGGCTGCACCGGTCACTGCGCCGGCGCGGTTTTGAACACGTCGCCACGGTGAACCTGCCCTTGTTCACCTCGGACATACCCACAGCGGCCAGCAGGCTTGCCAAGATGGTCGAAACCACGTGCGAGCAGACCGGGCACGGGCGCATACACATCGTCGCCCATTCGCTCGGCGGCCTTGTCGCACGCTACTACGTCCAGAAACTGGGCGGCGACGAACGCGTCCACACACTGGTGACCCTGGGAACTCCGCACGAAGGTACCCGCCTCGCCCGGATGCTCCCGCCAATGGTGCCCTACACCCTGCTGCGCCAGTTACGCCCAGATTCGGACGTAATCCGGGAACTGGCCGAGCCCGCACCAGCCTGCCGGACGCGCTTCCTGGCGTTTTCCGGCGATCTGGACACGGTGATCCGCCCGACCGAATCAGCGCTTCTTCACCACCCGGACCTCAGCGTCCGCAATGTTCGGCTGCCTGGTGTCGGTCATCATTCGCTGCCGTTCAATCTTGACGTTGTCCACCAGATTGCGAACGTGCTGGCCCACCTCGATGGTGACGCGGAACGTCCCAGCGCCGGCAGGGAACGACCGGAGGAACAGCGGCCGAAGGCGGGAGCGCGGTCCGAAGCTCGGTAGGAGCCTGTTCCAGCCCCTGTTCCCGATCCTGGCGGCCGCCCCCGGCACCGGGATCCGTCCAACATGATCCGATCACCTTGGACCCGCGGCTGCGAAAAGCGACCTATGTTACGCTCACCGTCACTACGCCCCCTTGGCGTGGGGTGGCGACAAAGTCATGATTTGGCCGGTGTAGCGTCTTCATCGGTTTACGGGATCCCCCCTCCTGCCGCACGGTGCCGTGGCTGGAGCCTTGTCGACCAACAGGAGCGTGAGTCCGGGTTGTCGCAGCCCCCTGCCCGCAGCTCCGCGCGACACCGTGAGCACGGTGCGCCCGCGAGACGCGGGATACCGTTCGGTCGCGGCCGGCGAACGGTGTCCCTGGCCCAACTGCGTCGCACCGGAGTTGCCTCGGCTGTTGTGTCGACGCTTGGCATCGCCATGGTCAACACAACCGGCATCGCACACTCCGAACCGCCATCTCTCACCCGACTTGGGACCGTCGGGGCGGCTTCGGCCTCCGGCCAGGCCGAGAGCGCGACCGATGGCCTGAGTGACCCGGCCCTGGTCGCACAGCTCGACAACGACGGCGCGGCTATGCGGCTCCGGGTCCAGGCTGACCGGGCTGACCGCGATGAGGCGCTGGCCCAGCTGTCCATCCTCCTCGTGCAACGACGGAATGCGGCCGAGCGGACCGCACGCGATCAGGATGACGCGCTGCGCTGGGTGCGGCCTATCGAGGCCCGTCTCACCCAGCGGTTTGGCGGTGCCAACGGCCACCCCGGAATTGACCTTGGAGCCGCGCTGGGCACCCGGATCGCCGCCGCCCACGGCGGCACAATCATCTATGCGGGATGGGAGTCCGGCTACGGCAACTTCGTACAAATCATGCACGAAAACAAAATTGTCACCTGCTACGGCCACCTGTCACGCATCGATGTCCGGGTCGGCCAGGTGGTCGCCACCGGCCAGCAGATCGGCCTGGAAGGCTCAACCGGTTATTCGACCGGCCCGCACCTGCACTTCGAGGTCCGGCTCAACGGCCAGGACGGGATGAAGATCGACCCGCTGGCCTGGCTCGCCGAACACGGCGTGACCTACTAATACGTGCCTGACGGCTCTCTACAGGCGCTAAGAGCGCTCCGATAATAGGGCGCGAGCCGGCCAGTCCTATTGCCGGAGCCGCTAAGAGCGTGTTTGAGATCGTCATTCCGGCTCGCCGCGCCCAGGCGTCCCCTGGCTGCGTTGTCGGCCGCACCGAGACAACTCATCCGGTGTCGCTTCGGCCTGCCGCCTTGCCGGGGGGCGCCTGGACGCGGCTCACTGATCGAAAGCCCGATCTCACACACGCTCTAAAAGCCGCCTGCGTTACACGACGCCAGCGCCACAGCCGGTCAGAGTTTTTCAACGGGTGCGAAACGCAGGAGCAACCGTTTGGTTCCCGTTCCATCCCCAAAATCAATACTCGCTTCCAGATTGTCACCGGATCCCGCCATGGCGACAACCTGGCCCAGCCCAAACGTGTCGTGGTTGACCCGGTCGCCCGTGGTCAGATCGGGAATGGGACGTGGGACCGGCGAGGGCCGGCGGCCGGGTAGTCCGCCGGCCCTCGCGGGCGACGGCCCAGCGGACGCCGAGCCCCACCCCGACACCCGCGGCGCGGACACGGGCGACGGTGGTCGAGTGCTCTCCTGCCAGGTAATCAGCTCTGTCGGCACCTCATTGAGGAAACGCGACGGCGGGTTGTACGCCGGCTGACCCCAGGCATTGCGGACATGCGCCCGGGTCAGGTAGAGCCGGGCCCGAGCGCGGGTGATGCCGACATAGGCGAGGCGACGTTCCTCCTCAAGCTCGGTCGGGCTGCCGAGCGTGCGGATATGCGGGAACATGCCGTCCTCCAGCCCGGTCAGGAAAACAACCGGGAACTCCAGCCCCTTTGCACTGTGCAGGGTCATCAACGTGACGACCCCGGCTCCGCCGTCAGCGGGGTCGGGTATCTGGTCGGCATCGGCCACCAGGGAGACCTGTGCCAGAAAGTCCGCCAGTGAACCCTGCGGAAAGCGTTCGGTGAACTCCCGGGCCACGCTGACGAGTTCCTGCAGGTTCTCCACTCGTCCGGCGGCCTCGATATTTTCCTGCGCGGTCAGTTCGGCGAGGTATCCGGTTCGTTCCAGGGCCGCCTCCAGCGCCGTTACCGGACCGGCTTCCCCGACCGCCCGCAGCTCGGCGAGAAGGTCCACGAAACCACGGACCGCGGTCGCGGAACGGGTAGGCAGGCCCGGGATCTCCCCCGCCTGGCGCAGAGCGTCAGCGAACGGAATCCGCTCTTTTTCGGCAAAGACTGCGAGCATCGTCTCGGCACGCTCGCCGATGCCCCGCTTGGGCACGTTGAGAATACGCCGCAGACTCACCGTATCCGCCGGATTGGCCAGCACCCGCAGATAGGCGAGGAGATCCCGGACCTCACGCCGATCGTAGAAACGCACTCCGCCGACCACCCGGTAGGGCAGCCCGACCCGCATGAACAGTTCCTCGAAGACACGGCTCTGGGCATTGGTCCGGTAGAAGACAGCGACGTCACCCGGCCTGGCTGTGCCGGCGTCGGTGAGCCGATCGACCTCGGCGGCGACAAACGCGGCCTCATCGTGCTCACTGTCGGAGACATAACCGACAATCTTCTCGCCGTCGCCCGCGTCCGACCACAGCCGTTTGGGCTTACGCTGCCCGTTACGGGCGATCACCGCGTTGGCCGCCAGCAGGATCGTCTGCGTGGAACGGTAGTTCTGTTCCAGCAGAACCACGGTCGAGTCAGGATAGTCCTGTTCGAACTCAACGATGTTGCGGATGTTCGCGCCCCGGAAGGCATAAATCGACTGATCGGCATCACCGACCACACAAAGCTCGGCCGGTTCCACACCATGGCCCCCCACGCCTGGGCGGACCGGCTCGCCGTCCACGGTCAGCGGGGATACGCGCCCGACCAGCTCCCGTACGAGCACGTACTGAGCGTGATTGGTATCCTGGTACTCGTCGATGAGAATGTGCCGGAACCGGCGCCGGTAATGCTCGGCGACCTCCGGGAATGCCTGCAGCAGGTTCACGACAGCCATGATCAAATCGTCAAAATCGAACGCGTTCGCTTCCGCGAGCCGGCGCTGATAAATGCCGTAAGCCTCGGCGGTGGCCCGTTCGACATGATTCGCCGCCCGGTCGCGGGCGGTCTCCCAGTCGATCAGCTCGTTCTTGAGATTGCTGATCCCGACAGCGAGCGCGCGGGGAGGGTAGCGCTTGGGATCAAGGTCCAGATCGCGAGCGACCAACGCCAGCAGCCGCTGCGCGTCGGCCGCATCGTAGATTGAGAAACTGCTGGTGAACCCAAGTCGCACCGCTTCCGACCGCAGGATACGCACGCAGGCGGAATGGAAGGTGCTGACCCACATCGCCCGCGTCCGGGCGCCGACCAGCGCGGTGACCCGCTCCTTCATCTCGTTCGCGGCCTTGTTGGTGAACGTGATCGCGAGGATCTCGCCAGCGCGGGCCCCGCGCACGGCCAACAGATAGGCGATCCGGTTCGCGAGGACCCGCGTCTTGCCCGATCCCGCGCCCGCGACCACGAGCAGTGGCGAACCGGCATGGACGACCGCGGCCCGCTGCTGCGGGTTCAGCCCCCCCAGCAGGACATCGGGACCGAGTCGCGGAGCGGGACGACCAACCTGCTCGCCCGGGTCGACACCAGCGTCAGCACCGGCATCATCGAAGTCGGCGTACGGACCGCCGGAAAGAGTACTCATAGCAAATCGATCATATGTTCGACGTCCGACAGTTCTGGCAGCGATGCACACTCGACACCCTACGAGGCACCGGTAGGCCTCACGACAGGGCGTAGCGCCGGATCGGCATCCGGGCCACTCCGATCACGCGGACCACTCCGATCACGCGGGCCATACCGGGATCGATCAGCTGGCCGAGCGGGCGGCCCGCCGGCACAGTCAGGAGGATCTCGGGCATCCGGTTTGACGACCATCGGCACGAGCGAGCATCCTGAGCGGGTGGCGCAGCATCTTATGATTATTTCTTGGGCGCGCGAACCCGCCTGACGAGCCAGCGCTCCGGGTCCGTGCGCCTTGCCCTCCTGCCATGCCGGCGGGGGGCTTTTTTGTTGCCGCGGCCATGCAGCAAGCTGGTCGCCGAGCCATCGGGAGAGCAGCGATGAGCCGACCAGCCGCCACCCAGGCGCCGACCAGCAGTGATGGCGCCGCTGCCGAGACTCCGTCAAGACCCGGCCCGCCCCCAAGCGGCCGCCGTGCCGACCCGCCAGCCGCGGAGGTCCCCGATGCCGACATCAACACCACCGACATCAACACCACCGACATCAACACCACCGACATCGACGTCGCTGGCATCGACGTCGACCGGGCCGCGGCTGTGCTCACCGGAGTGGCCCAGCGCACCCGGGTCGTGCGCAGCGCGCACCTGTCCCGCCTGACCGGCGTGCCGGTGTGGTTCAAATGCGAGAACGAACAGCGCACCGCCTCGTTCAAGCTGCGCGGCGCCTTCACCCGGATCGCCCTCGCGGACCCCGAGGTGCGTGCGCGTGGCGTGGTCGCCGCCAGCGCTGGTAACCACGCCCAGGGCGTGGCCTACGCGGCGGCCCGCTTCGGCGTCCCAGCGACGATCTTCGTTCCAGCCGGGGCAAATCCTACAAAAATCGCTCGAACCAGGCGATTCGGTGCTCATGTCGAACTCGTGTCAGGCGACGTCGACGCCGCCCTGCTTGCCGCCGAGTCCGCCGCGCACGACCTCGGTGGGCTGCTCGTACACCCCTTCGACGACCCGATAGTGATCGCTGGTCAGGGCACGATCGGGCTCGAGCTGATCGAGCAGATACCGGGGCTGCGTACCGTGCTGGTCGGCGTTGGCGGCGGCGGGCTGATCGCGGGTATCGCGACAGCGCTCAGACAGCGCCGCGCCGATGTGCGGGTAATCGGTGTCCAGGCAGCGGGCGCGCCCGCTTTCGTCCGCTCCTGGCGCCGCGGGCACCGGCTGTGGGTACCGGCCACGACGATCGCGGACGGCATGGCCGTGCGAAGTCCGGGCAATCTGCCGCTGGCTCTCGCCGCGGACCTGGTGGATGACATGGTCACGGTTGATGAGGAGGCGTTCTGGGAAGCGATGGTGATGTTGGCCCAGGCCGATGGCCAGACGGTCGAACCGGCTGGTGCCGCCGGGGCCGCGGCGCTGCTGCGCCATCCGGGCTGCGCGCAGGGCCCGACCGCGGTGGTCCTGTCCGGCGGGAACATCGACCAGGCGACCGCTGGCCGCGTACGGGCGCTGGTGGCCGAGTCGCTGCGCACACCCGCGGCCTGAACCGGCCACATCGCCACCCGGGCCGCTCCCACACCACCCGGGGCTACTCCCACTCGATGGTGCCAGGGGGTTTCGAGGTGATGTCGTAGACCACCCGATTCACCTGGGCGACCTCGTTGACCACCCGATTGGAGATGCGTTCAAGCAGCTCATAGGGCAGCCGAGCCCAATCGGCAGTCATCGCGTCCTCGCTGGTGACCGCACGCAGGACAACCGGGTGCCCGTACGTGCGCTCGTCCCCCTGCACCCCGACCGAGCGGACGCCGGCCAACAGCACCGCGAACACCTGCCAGATCTCCCGGTCCAACCCGGCACGACGGATCTCCGCGCGCACAATCGCATCCGCGGCCCGCAAGGCCTCAAGACGCTCAACAGTGACCTCACCGATGATCCGGACAGCAAGGCCAGGCCCTGGGAAGGGCTGCCTCCAGACAATCTCCTCGGGCAGCCCGAGCTCCTCGCCGAGCCTGCGCACCTCGTCCTTGAACAGCGTGCGCAACGGCTCCACCAGGTTGAAACGCAGATCGTCGGGAAGACCACCCACATTGTGGTGCGACTTGATCTTCGCCGCAGTCGCTGAGCCGGACTCGATGACGTCGGGATACAGCGTCCCCTGTACGAGGAACTCAATCTGGGTTCCCTCGCTCTCGGCCCGTGTCTCGAGCTCGCGGGCCGCGGCCTCGAAGACCCGGATGAATTCCCGGCCGATGATCTTACGTTTGCGCTCGGGATCGGTGACACCGGCAAGCGCGGCGGCAAACCGGTCGGCCGCCTTCACCTGGAGCAGCTCAACGCCGGTCGAGGCAACGAAGTCCTTCTCGACCTGTTCGGCCTCGCCAGCGCGCAACAATCCATGATCGACGAATACGCACGTCAACTGATCACCCACGGCTCTGTGCACGACGGCCGCCGCCACCGCCGAATCCACCCCACCGGACAGCCCGCAGATGACCCGGCCGCCACCGACCTGAGCACGCACCGCCGCCACCGCCTCATCCGCGATGTTGAGCGTGGTCCAGTCCGGCCGGCACCCGGCACCGGCGAACAGGAAGTGCCGCAGGATGTCCAACCCCCAGTCGGTGTGCGCGACCTCGGGATGAAACTGGACGCCGAACAGCCGGCGTTCGGTGTTCTCGAAGGCCGCGACCGGGGTTGACCGGGTCGCCGCGGTGACCACGAAGCCAGGTGGTGGTGCCGTCACCGAGTCGCCGTGAGACATCCACACCTGCTGGGCGACGGGCAGATCCGCGAACAGGACGCCCGCCGCCATGACCGCGAGCGGGGTAGCTCCGTACTCCGCGACACCCGTGCGCGCGACCGTCCCGGCCAGCGCGTGCGCCATCACCTGATGGCCGTAGCAGATGCCCAGGACCGGGATACCGGCACCGAACAGCGCCGGATCCACCGCCAGCGCGCCCGGTGAGTACACCGACTTCGGCCCGCCCGAAAGGATAATCGCGGCGGGACGCCGAGCGATGATCTCCTCGACCGGAAGATCCCACGGCACGATCTCCGAATACACATGGCACTCGCGTACCCGCCTGGCGATGAGCTGAGCGTACTGGGCACCGAAGTCCACGACCAGAACCCGGTCATGGACGGGGCGAAACCCCGGATCGGTACCGGTCGGACGTCCGGCGGGCTGCGAGGCTGCGGTGTTCACGGCGTCAGCCTACGAAGCGGCAGGGGCCCGCGGCCGCGCGGACATTGATCCTTTCCCGCGGACATTGATCCTTTCCCGCGGCCGTGCCGTGACGGGTGTCCGCACGAGTCCCGGCCGGGGCACCGCCTGGATCACCAGACAGCAGCCGCGCGCGCTGGCCGATCGTAACGATTCCGGCATTCACGACTACCATCAACTAGTATCAGCCCATGCCCGTCCGGCCGCTCCTGGGTTCGGCGGGAACCACTCCTGGGTCCGGCGGGAACACAGCCACCGCATCGAGCGGGAAGTGGACAACAGTTCCCACACTTCCGGCTGTGCCGAGAAAACCATGATCCTATAGCCTTTGGGTGGCTACCCTAGGGTAGGCGTCTTTCGGGTCGCCTGTCCGTACCGCTAAGG
>NZ_CAKJTO010000072.1:0-27938 GCF_917627405.1 Protofrankia sp. Cj5 | reverse complement strand
CCGGCCTGCCGAGCGGACCGCAGGCAGCCGGCGCGGCCGGCGCGCGCCGCGCGGGTCAGGCCAGCAGCACCCGCGGATCATCGCTGCCGCACGCGCACCGGCCGGTCCGGACCGTGCCGCCCACCCCGAGCGGGACGTCACGGAGACCGTCCGGACGTTCGTCCGCGAAGGACAGCCGGAGCTGCCCGTCCACGGCCCGCACCGACCAGAGCCGCGCGTCGACGTGCCCGCCGCCGCGCTCCGGGCACTCGACAGCCACAGCCGGCCCGATCGGCGCGAACAGCAGCGGGTCCAGATCCGCGCCGCGCAGGATCGGGAAGGCCTCCGGGCGGGCAAACAGGTGGCGCACCGGAGCGAGAACGTCAAGGCTGGCCGTGCCCCGCAGCCCTTCAGCGGTTTCCCGGCCGAGCCCGAATACCGCCGCCAGCGGCAGCCGCCGGGCGAAGGTCCCCACCCGGCGGGCGTCCCAACCGTAGGATTCGGCCAGCGCGAAGACAATATGATGATCATGAAGCGCCTGTGTCAGCCCGGCGGTCCAGAAGCCCTCGCAGGCCACCGAGGTGATCAGCACGCTGTCCCCCGGCGAGAACCCCCAAGCCGCAAGCGCCGCTCGGTGCCAGCCGGCGGCCCTTTCGCGATCATCCCAGGTGATCGCGAAATCGTGATGACGGCCCGCCACCGTGAAACGGCCGATACCGGCTATCTCCGCGCGCGGCAACGATCGCGACCGTGCCACGATCGACGCGCGGCTCATGCCTTCACCAACCGGGGAAACTTCGCGACGCTGGAGGAGGTGCTGAGAATGTCCGCGGCAGGTACCAGGTCAACCTCTGGGACGACCCCCACTTTGGCGCCGACCGCATCGGTCACCCGCGCCCGCAGGTCAGCGAGGTCGCCCGTGAGCTCCGGGGCATAACCGACGCGCAGCCGCAACGAGTCGACAACCCGGGCCGGCCGGATGATCTGGAAGATCCCGTCCACCGTCTCCGGCAAGGTCTCCAGGACATCCCAGACATCCTGGACGCCGACCAGGACGTCGCCTACGACGGTCTCGTCCCCCTTGCGGCCGACGGGCCACTGCCGTGCGTGGGTGCGTCCGCAGCCGCAGGCCGCGCGGGTCAGCCGCACCAGGTCACCGGACCGGAAGCGGATGAACGGCGCGGCAGTGTTGTCAAGGTCGGTCGCCACCAGCTCACCGACCGCGCCGTCGGCCACCTCAGCGCCCCCGGAGGGGTCGAGATGCTCAGCGAGCACCATATCCTCCCACAGGTGGTACCCGTCATGCTCGGAGCACTCCCAGGCAGTGCCGGTGTCCCCGGCGCTCGTGTACAGGTAAAGGTTCACTCCCCACTCGTCGCGGACCTTGGCGGTGAGCGCGCGGCCCAGCGGCATCCCGGCGAAGCTGGCCGCCTTCAGCGGCGCCAGCGCGGCCCGCACGTCCCTGGTGTCCGCGAGCCGCTCAAGCTCGACGACCATCGGGTACAGCAGCTGGACGTAGGCCGGCCGGTACTGCTCGATGGCGTCCAGCACGTTCCCCCACTGGCCCATCCAGGTGTCGATGTACAGCGGCACGAGGCCGAGCAGCTGAAACAGCGTGTCCCAGAAACCGCGGAAGGTACCGGGGGGTATCACAACCCTGTCGCCCGGCCGCAGGCCCAGCTCCCACAGATCACGCGCGGTGCCCGCGACCAGGGGGGGAACACTTTCCCACAGCTCCGGGAAGAACTCGGGCTCGGACGTCGTGCCAGACGTCGACGTGATCGACGTGAGATCCTTGCGGTCGACGCAGAGCAGTCCGGCAAACGGGTCGCCCGCGCGCTGGCGGAACTCCTGGACATCCTGCTTGTCGATGAACGGGATGCGCTCCCGGAAGTCAGCCAGCGTACGGACCTGACGCGGGTGGACACCGGCCGCGTCCCAGCGCTCGCGGTAGAACGGCGACCGCTCGTAGGCGTACTCCACGAGCTCGACGACCCGTCGCTCCTGTAACGCTTCAAGATCCGCTCGTGGCATCGTCTCCGCCGCGGGCTGGTAATAACGATCATCCGGCACCGCCACACCTCCCCTGTGTCCAACCGATACAAATATAATATAAGGCATTTAATAAGGAAGATGATTCCACCACTACAACCCGGCCCGCCGGCCGCCCGGCGCACGACCCCAGCCAGCCTGGAACCATCCACCAAAACAGTCGTATTAGCTATACGATTATACCATATAATGGATCACTCGCAGAGATGGAGACCAACGCCGTGAACAAAACGATCAACGGCAGGGCGCGAGCCGGCTCGCCGGACCGGCACGGGGTGGACGCCTGATGTCGCCGGTACCGGTCAGCACCTGGCCGACGCTCGCGGAACTTCTCGCCGAACATGCCCGGTCGCGTCCCGGCCACGCCGCCACGGTGTGCGGCGACACCCGCATGACCTATGCCGAGCTGGACGGACGCGTCACCCGGCTCGCCGGAGCGCTGCGCGCCGCGGGTGTCACCCGTGGCTCGCGGGTGCTGTGGCTCGGGCAGACCTGCCACCGGGTGCTCGAACTGCTCCTGGCGGGTTCTCGGCTCGGCGCCATGGTCTGCCCGGTGAACTGGCGGCATTCCGCCGAGGAGATGGCGTTCGTCATCGACGACCTGCGGCCCGCCGTCGTCGTCTGGCAGGACGCCGAAATCGGGCCGACCACCCGCGAAGCGCGGAAACGGGCCACGCACACCGCGCTCTGGCTGCGCCACGACAGCGACGGAGCGGGCAGCGGCGGAGCGGGCAGCGGCGGAGCGGGCAGCGACAGTCCCGACACCTACGAAGGTTTCCTGGCCGCGGGCGACGCGCAGACGCCCCTCGCGGAGCCTGATCCCCATGCCCCGGTGCTCGTCATCTACACGGCCGCTCACGGCGGCCGGCCCGCCGGGTCGATGCTCACGTCGGCGAACCTGATCGCCCAGGGCACTGTCATCGGCGCGCTCTTCCACGCGGACGGCGACCAGATCTTCCTCAACTCCGGCCCGCTGTTCCACATCGGCACCTTCCAGCACACCGCCGCGACGTTCATCTGGGGCGGCACCAACGTGTTCGTCCGCCGCAGCGACCCCGAGGAACTGTGCCGGCTCATCGCCGATGAGCGGTGCACGTCAGCGTTCCTGATGCCACCGCAGGTCACACAGCTCGTCGAGACCAACCGAGACGGGCGTTTCGACCTGCGCTCCCTGCGCAGCCCGCTGACGATGATCCCGGGCTGGAAGGACATGGTCACCTCCGACGACAGCCCCTGGGGCCGATACATGGGCGGGTTCGGCCAGACCGAGGTGACCGGATTCTGTCTCTACGCCGCCCTGGGGCATGAGGAGTGGAGCCCGACCGTCGGGCGCCCCGTTCCCTTCGCCCGGATCACGATCGTCGGGCCGGATGACGTCGAGGTCCCCGACGGTGCGGTCGGGGAGATCGTCGTGCGTGGCGCGCTGGTCCACGCGGGCTACTGGGACAGGCCGCGGGACAACGCTCATCGGACCCGAACCGGTGGCTGGCACACCACCGACCTGGGGCGACGGCTACCCGACGGCCGGATCTCCTTCGTCGGCACCGCGACACGAATGATCAAATCGGCGGCGGAGAACATCTACCCGGCCGAGGTCGAAGCCTGCCTCGAGCGCCACCCCGCGGTCCAGGAGGCGGCCGTCATCGGTGTCCCCGACGACCGCTGGGTACAGTCGGTGAAAGCGATCGTCGTCCTGCGTGATGGTACGGACGCGACCGGCACCGAGCTGATCGAACACTGCCGGAGCCAGATCGCGTCGTTCAAGAAGCCGCGGACCGTCGTCTTCGTGGACGCTCTACCGCGCAGCAACGGGGCGAAGGACTACGACATGATCGACGCGGCCCACGGCGGAGGCAACTACCCGGGCGGCACAACCTCCCACGGCCACTAAGAACGATCAACAGATCGGTCCACGCGGACGGATGCCCCGGGTGCCGGGGATACCCCGGAGCGGGCATCGGAGCAAGCATCGAACCGGGACAGCCAGGGCATCCGGCTGTCCCGGACAGCCGCGATCAGGAACGCCGTCCGACCAGGAACCCCGTCCGACCAGCCACAGCGCGGCCGGCTCGACAGTGGCCCGGCACCACCGCCCCGTTCCCGGCGGTCACCGCTCGGCGCGGTTCCCCGGATGTGACGGTGCGGACTGTCCGGGATGGCACACGCATCCGCAGGCACCCTTAGGCTAAAGTCAGGTTTACTTAAATCAGAGCGTGCAAAGATACGAATTTAGGAGCCTTGTGGACGATGTTACCCGGCCAGCGGACCCACGGCTGCCACATTTCCACCGGGACCACCGCGCGTCATCGCCTGCCGGCCGTCTGGCGGCAGGCAGGCAGGCGAGCCCCTGTGCGGTGGTCTGCTCGTCGGAGTCCCGGGGCATCCATGAGGACCTCCGCGGTACGGTACCTCGGCACCGTAGTTACCTGTTCCTCCCCACGCCTGCTCCATGGCCCCGGTTTGCCGGCGCAGCCCCGGCGTCGCTGCCCGGTCTCGGACCGATCCCGACCGACGCCACAACCATTCTGTACCGGTCCTACCCGAACAGTTCGGCACCGCTGGAACCGTTCTTGTGGAACGCGCACGACCGAACGATCACACGAGGCGCGGCGCGACCGGAGACGGACCGCGGACCCGCGGCTACCGCGTGCCCGCCCTTGCCGCGGGCTCCGTTCCTCGGCGTGTGCATCCACGGCCGCCACGACCCGTGCTGTGGTCTGGCGGGCGCTCCGCTGCTGCATCGCCTGCACAACCTGCTACCCGGCACCCCGGCCTTCGGCGTGAGCCATATCGGTGGTGACCGCCTCGCGGCAAACGCCATCACCCTGCCCAGCGGATACCTTCTCGGCCGCCTCGACACCGCCACCGACGAGGAGCTGTCGGAGCTCGCCCTCGACGGCCTGCTGCCGCTCGGTCACGTCCGGGGCAGGCTCGGCTCCACGCCGGCCGAATCCGTCGCCGAGATCTGGTTTCGCCAGCGCTACGGCCTGCGCCACCCGGAGGATCTCCCGCACACAACCATCACCAGCCAGCACGATGACCACTACACGATCACGGCCGAACATGGTGGCCGGCGGCATCTGCTCGACATCCGCCGCGACCCACACGAGGACGGACAGATCCACTTCACCTGCTCGGCAACGGAAAAATCCAGCGGTCTGCGATGGCGGATCACGCTCCGTCGCTGACCTGGAATCCCGACAACCCGCTTGGAGCACCCGGCAACAGCCGACGTCCCCGGCGGGTTCTTCCTGGACAGCCCACGGGACACCCGCTTCGGGACATCCCCGCACCCTGTACCCCGCCACCGGCGGCCAGCCATTTTCATGGCATCGATCTTCATTCTTCACAGGCATTTCCCGCGCTACTACCTACTCGAACATAGCTCCCGTGACAATACATGGCCGGGCAGCAGGAAAAATACGACCGGCCAGCATTTATTGGCATCATGATCGGCGTATGTTTGTCGTTAGGCACGCCGATGCGGGCAAAAACCGTACACAACGACAAACACGCGCCGATCATGGATCGCGCGCTGGTCGCAGACCGGAGCCGCAACGCCCATCCGCTGCCCCCGCATAGATCACCGGCAGCGTCGGATGGGGTCAATCCGACTCGGAAAGTTCCTGCCGTGCGACTGCTCGATGTCGAGGGTCGCCTGTTCTACGTCCGGGTTTCAATCCGACTCGGAAAGTTCCTGCCGTGCGACAAGACCAGCTTGACCAGCTGGACTCGACTCGTGTTTCAATCCGACTCGGAAAGTTCCTGCCGTGCGACTTCATGACCGCCCCTTGCTAGGCCAGTCGTTATGGTTTCAATCCGACTCGGAAAGTTCCTGCCGTGCGACCCTGGTGGGCCTGGCAGCCACCGCCTATATGTTGTTTCAATCCGACTCGGAAAGTTCCTGCCGTGCGACAGTACCACCGATCCTGGGGGGCCTGACCTGCGGCTTTGCAAGATCCTTCCAGAACCTCCCGGCGGGGGCTGTGGATAAACTGATCCAAAAGATTGATCGTTTACGTTTATGCAGGTCACAGGGATATCGATCTTTGCCAGAACCTCCCCGATTTGTCGGCGTGTCAGAGGTTCTGGATGTCGATCAACATCCAGCCGCTTGACGAAAGCACGAAGTCGTGCAATCGACTTACGATCATCGCCTGCCTGACAGGCACATCCGGAGGCCATCGACAGAGCATGCCGCAGCCCAACGCCTCCGGTGGCTCCCCCACCGCCGCCGAGGCAGGCGCCCCCCAGCCCCGCTCCTTGATCCACACTTCTGTTGCCGGGCCCTCTTATCCTGCCGCTACCCCGCCGCGTGAGCCTGCTACCGCGTGAGCCTGCCGCCGGGCGAGCATGTCCCGGAATCGCTCGACGTTGTGGCCGTCGACGCCCAGGTCAAGCGCGCGAACCAGGTCGGCCAGGTGCTCGGGGCGGTTCGTGCCCACCGCAACCCGGCCGACCGGGGGCAGCGCAAAAGCGAGGCGGAACGCCGCCGCCGCGGTAGAGCACTCCTCGCCCGCCGCCATGAACGGCCGCAGTGCCAGCGTGCGCCAGACGCTGTCCCCCGTGTCCCCACCGAAGGGACTCATACCCCACCGCCGCTCGGTCTCGACCTCCAGGCAGCCAGCAAGATCATCAATTGCGTCCAGAACCCTCGCGGGGACCAGGATGCCGGCGCGGTGCATGAGGCACCACGGCCGGACCAGCCCGCGGGGCCCCACGGCGATGGCCGCCGCAAGCACCGGCTGGGGATTCCAGGTCGAGATGCCCCAGGACCGGCAGAGGCCGGCAGCCACGGCGTCCGTCAGGACACCGGCCGCCGCCGCGAGACGGTCAGCGGCGTGAGCGGGCTCGAGGTCGCCCAGCGACCGCTCGGGGTTGTGCAGGAAGACGACATCCGGTGCCTGACCGAGCGTCGCCGCCGTCGTCTCAAGGGCCTCCTGAAGCCGCCCCGGTTCCAGCGAGTGGTCGTTGCGACCGCCAGCGCCGGGAAAGAAACCCACCTTGGTGGACACGGAAAAGCAGGGAAGAAGATCGGCCGCGGTCTGGAACAGGATCGCATGCGAACGGAAACCCGCGTAGTTGAACGCCGTGTCGATATTGCGGATGCCGAGGTCGAGCGCGCTCTCTAGCAGTCCGCGTTCATGACGAGACCGGTGTAGCCCGAGGACAATTCGGGTGTCAGGCTGACGCACATCCCCTCCCGGACCAGTAGGTCGGCGAGCCGGCGGGCGTCCGTCCCCGTCTCCGCCTCCACCGCGGCGAGACTGACCGGCAGGCCGCTCAGCAGCCGGTCAAGGGCCGGGCGGGCCTTCTTCGTGAAGGTCAGTCTCCGCCCGCCCCCGAGAACAATCACGGCGGTGTCGCTCTCCCTGAATTCGGGCCTGAATTCCGTGACGCAGACGACCGATTCAACGCCCTGCCCGGGGAGATCCGTCGGCAGCGTCGGTGTGTGGCGTCTCGGTGGCTGGGTCCGTGCACGGCCGGCGAGGAATTCGGCGGGCGGGGACGAACGCAGCAGCTCGACAGCCGCGTCCATCAACGCGCGTTCCCGCGCGGCCCGTTCCTGCGCGCTACCATCGCGGAGCAGGTCACGCCGGAACAGCTCGACATCGCGGGCCTGGTCCGCGAGCCAGGTGAGCCAGTCGACACCGGTCCGTTTCGGAAAGCCGAACGTGATGTGGAGGCTGATGCCGCCGGTGTACTCAGCGCGTGTCGCCTGGTGCCAGTAACCACGCGGAATGTGCATGAGGTCGCCAGCGCGGAGCTCACCTTTCCACACCTGTTGCGCGCTGACCGTGCCGTTGCGTTCCGCGTCCCGGTACAGCGGGAAAGGGCGGGAGGAGCTCCGCACGTCCCATGTTTTCTCACCCGCAACCTGGAGAACGACAACGTCGTGATCGTCCCAATGCAGCGGGAACCCCGCTGTCGACCGGGTGGTCAGGTAGGCGTTCACCTGGACCAGTTCGTGGGACCACCACTGAAGAGCGCGACAGGCCACCTCCATCGTCGCATCGAACATGTCAAGTCCATCGAGGACCAGGGTGAGCCCCGAGTCGAGAAGATCAGCCAACCGGTTCATGTCGGCGAGACGGGTCCGCTGCCCCCGCCGGCCCACCCGGGTCGTAAGATAGTCGCCCGGATGCATTTCGACGCCGTCCTGGAAACACCTGAGCTGCGGGGGTTCAAGGCTGCGCCGCATTATCAGATCCAGTAGCCGGGACGGCGTAAGCACTCGTTGACACAACGCCTCGTCGGTCACGTGACCGCGAACGAAACCTTCCCCCAGCGACGGTGCGCCCGACCAGCCGAACGCGGCCTCGATGGCGTGGACCAGATGGTGCTTCGTGGACAATCCGTCCTGGCCCGTCTCCAACCCTGACGCGCTCGGCGGGCCGGGTTCGCCCATGTCCTCGGACCGGTCCGTCACTGACCTTCAGGATAGTTGAGGCCGTCGGAACCATCGCTGTCCGAATGCTCGGTGTCGAAACGGTCCTGAACACTGGCCAAGGTCTCCACCGCCACGACAAGCTCGTCGGCTGTTTCCACGTGCCCTCCTCAAGATCTGAATACTTGCTTCCGGCTACGCAGCTGTACGGCTACCAGATATACGACTACCAGTCGTACGGCCAGCACCCGCACGACTAACACCTGTACAGCAACAACGCCTGTACAGCAACACCGTTCACCGTGCGAATGTGGGCCGCGCGCAGGTGCCAGAGAAACCATACGTGCGCGTAAGGAGTCTCGCAAGATGTTTGCGTGCATCCATCCCATCGCCCCTACCACCGACGGCAGTGCCGTATTCCTCGCCGAGGCCGATGTGGCGGCGGCTCGCCCCGTACGGTCATCCACACTGTTTTCCCTCACCGCGCTGGGGGTACAGCCGGGAAACGGATGAGTGAACGGCCGCCGCTGCCCCGCAGCATCGCCTCGAACGCCGCCGGCACGTCCGCAAGCCCGATCTCGGCGGTGACCAGGCCACGAAGGTCGATGCTGCCCCGGCGGGCATGGTCGAGCAGGAACGAGACATCCCGGTCCGGGTCGCAGGAGCCGAAGACGCAGCCGGTGAGCGTGCGGGCGGAGTAGAAGATCTCCAGCGCGCTGAGGGAGACGAGGTCGTCCTTGGCGCCGACCCCCACCACCGTGGTACGCCCACCGCGCCGGGTGGCGCTCCATGCCGCCCGGATGGTCGCGGACTTCCCGACGACCTCGAAGGCGTGGTCGACGCCGATTCCGCCGGTGAGCGCCCGGACCTCCTTCGACAGCGCCGGCGAGGCGAGGCGGAAGTGCGTCGCACCCAGCCGGAGCGCGAGTTCCTCCTTCGCCGCGGATACGTCCACCGCGATGATCGGGTCCGCCCCGGCCAGCCGCGCCCCCTGGAGCACCGACAGCCCCACCCCGCCCAGCCCGATGACCAGCACGGACGCACCTGCGGCGACCTTGGCGCTGGTGAGCACCGCGCCAACCCCGGTCAGCACCGCGCACCCGAGGACGGCGGCCTGCGCCAACGGGACATCGGCCGGCAACCGGAGCACGCCGTTCTCCGGCACGACCGTCTCCTCGGCGAACGCGGCCGTACCCAGCCCCGGGTAGAGCGGGCGCCCGTCGGGCAACGCCGCGTAGGGCGCCGCGCTGGCATCGGCGGCACGCTCGCACAGATAGGGCTCGCCGTGGCGGCAAAACCAGCACTCCCGGCAGGCGGGAACCCAGTTCAGCAGCACCGGGTCAGCGACGGCGACCCGGGTGACCCCTGGTCCCACAGCCACGACCGTGCCAGCCCCCTCGTGCCCGAGCACGGCGGGCAGCGGCTGGCGCAGCATCCCGTTCGCCAGCGAGAGGTCGGAGTGACAGACACCCGCGGCGACAAGCCGCACCCGGACCCGGCCCGGGCCCGGATCAGGAAGAACGATCTCGGATAACTCCAGGCCCGTACCGGCCTCCGTGAGCACGGCCGCCCGCACTGTCGACGTCATACGCACCTCCCCGGGAAGACTGTCACGGCCTGCGCCGGGCCTCCACAACCGCGGTCGGCAAGGCCGTTGCCCGACGATCACGGCTGGAGCTCAGCCGGCACGGCGTGGACGCAGGCCGTCAAGGAGAAGACCCACGATCTCCTCCCGTACGGCGATCGGTAGCACCGGGTCGAGGGAAAAGGACGCGCGCAGCACCGCGGCGCCCATGAGCGCCTCGGCGGTGGCCGCGGCATTGGCGTCACCGCGGATCTCTCCGCGCGCGGCGGCGTCGTGGACGGCATCTTCGATCGCGGCCAGGCAGCGGTCGATCGAGTCGCGTGTGAACGCCTGGTAGATCTCCGGAAATTGTTTGATCTCCGCTACGCAGCGTTGCAGGATACTGCGGCGGGGCTCGACGAACACCGCCGCGATCCCGTCGAGCAGAACCGCCAGATCGGCCACGATCGTGCCGGTCCGCGGCGGGGTCAGGCCTGCCGCCAACGTGGACATCCCGGCCAGGATGAGATCCTCCCGCCGCGGCCAGCGGGCGTGGATGCTGCGCTTGGCGGCCTTGGCCCTGGCCGCCACCGCGGTGACGGAGAACTCGGCGATCCCCTTGTCGGCCAGCTCCTGTACGGCGGCGGCCAGCACCCGTACGTCCACCGACTCGTCGCGGGGCCGCCCGCGCGGACGAGGCTCGGCTGCCACCACCGCCCCAGCATATATGCAACGATCGTCGTTGCATAATTCGGCGGCAGCGATTAACGTCCCCAGCGGGGTTGCATAAGAGCACCCGAGGAAGGCGCCCTGGTGTTGGGCGCCGACTGACGACAACGACGCGAGGTGCATGCCCTGGCCCCGCGACGCCGCGTCCCCTATTGCCGGTCGCTCTAAAAATATGGAAGGAGCGAACCCCGACCAGAACGACCGACAGCGCCTCGCCCGGCCACCCGAAACGGTCAGACCGCCCGGCCGGCAGACCACGCCCGACAGCACCCGGCCGACAGCACCCGGCCGGCAGAGCACAGCCGGCAGAGCACAGCCGGCAGAGCACAGCCGGCAACGAACGCTCGACGCTCTCGACATCGCCCCCGACCACGTCACGATTCAGGGAAGCCAATGACGATTTACGATTTCACCGTCACGACAAGCAACGGCGAAACGCGGTCGCTCGGCGACTACGCCGGTCGTACGCTGCTGATCGTCAATGTCGCCAGTGCGTGCGGGCTGACCCCCCAGTACGAGGAACTGGAAACGCTGTACCGCGACACCCACGACCGCGGCCTGGACATCCTCGGCTTCCCCTGCAACCAGTTCGGCGGGCAGGAACCGGGAACCGACGCCGAGATCCAACAGTTCTGCTCGACCCAGTACAACATCACTTTCCCGATCTTCCGTAAGATCGACGTCAACGGCCCAGCCGCGGACCCCCTCTTTGTCTACCTGCGCGCGCAGGCACCCGGCGACTTCGGCCCCTCCGCCGGCTCCCTCTACGAGCACATCAAGGCCGCCAGGCCGGAGACAATCGGTACGGACGAGGTGAAGTGGAACTTCACCAAGTTCCTCGTCGGCCGTGACGGAGCGGTGATCCGTCGCTACGAGCCCGCCATCGTTCCCCGGGAGATCCACGCCGACGTGCAAGCGGAACTGTCGCGATGAACGACCCGGCCCAGGCTCCGCCGCGGGATGCCCGGCCCCCGGCGGAGCCTGGGCGCTTCGGGCCATCCAGCACACCCACGTGGTGATCTGCCATGCGTGAGGCGCTGGCGGAGCTGCTCAGCTGGTGGGAGTCGGGAACACCGTTCGCGCTGGCGACGGTCGTCGCGACCAGCGTGTCCGCGCCGCGGCAGCCTGGCGCTGTGCTGGCCGTCAACGCCGCTGGCGAGGCGCTCGGCGGCGTCGCGGGTGGTTGCGTGGAGGCGGCGGTGTACGACACGGCCAGGCGCGTGCTCACCACCGGCGAGCCAGTTCTGGAGACCTACGGCTTGAGCGACGACGACGTGTTCGCGGCCGGCCTGACCTGCGGCGGGACAATCAGCGTCTTCGTGCAGCGCATCGACCGCGCGCATGCGCCGGACTTCCCCGCCGTCGCGACGACGGTTCAGGCCGCGGAGCCGGTCGCGGTGGCCACGGCCATAGCCGGCTCGGCCCGGCTGGGAGCGCGGCGCGCGATATGGCGGGACCGGGCTCTCGGCACGCTCGGTGCCAAGGATCTCGATACGGCGGTCACCGACGACGGGCGTGCTCTGCTTGCGCGGGGGCAGTCCGGCAAGCGCCGCTACGGGCCGGCGGGGGAACGGCGTTGCGGTACCGTGACCGTGTTCGTCCAGTCCCTCCTCCCTCCCCCGCGCATGCTTGTCTTCGGCGCGATCGATTTCGCCCGAGCGGTCACCCAGGTCGGGGTTTTCCTCGACTACCACGTCACCGTCTGCGACGCTCGGGCGGTATTCGCCACCCGCAGGCGGTTCCCCGAGGCGCACGAGGTAGTGGTCGAATGGCCGCACCGATACCTCAGGCGTACCACGGTGGACCCGTCGACAGTGATCTGCGTGCTCACCCACGACCCGAAGTTCGACGTACCGCTGCTGGTCTCGGCGCTGCGCACGCCCGCCGGCTACATCGGGGCGCTGGGCAGCCGGCGCACTCACGCCGATCGGCTGGCCCGCCTGCGGGAGGCCGGCCTGGCCGGGGACGAGCTCGTCCGCATCCGCGCGCCGATCGGCCTCGACCTGGGCGCCCGCACCCCGGCGGAGACCGCCATATCGATCGCGGCAGAGATCATCCAGAACCGCTCACAACGCAGTGGCCAACCGCTGTCGACCACGGCCGGCCCCATCCACGGCTGAAACAGCTCCCCCGGCCGCGGCTGACCCGGCCAGCGGAATCACCCCAGGTGCTCAGACCTCGGCGACGGCCTGAGCGAACTGGGCCTGGTACAGCCGGGCATAGGCGCCGCCCGCGGCGAGCAGTTCGGTGTGGTTGCCCTGTTCGACGATGGCGCCGTTCTCCATCACCAGGATGGTGTCAGCGTCCCGGATGGTGGACAGCCGGTGCGCGATCACGAACGCGGTCCGCCCTGCCCGCAGAGTCGACATAGCTTGTTGGATCAACACCTCGGTACGGGTGTCCACCGAACTGGTCGCCTCGTCAAGAACAAGGATCAGCGGCTCCGCGAGGAAGGCACGGGCGATGGTGATCAGCTGCCGCTCCCCGCCGCTGACGCCGGCACCATCATCATCGAGCACCGTGTCGTAGCCGGCTGGCAAGGTCCGCACGAAGCGGTCGACGTGCGCGGCGGTAGCGGCCGCGACGATCTGTTCCCGGGTGGGCTCCGAGACAGCGTACGCGATGTTCTCCGCGATGGTGCCGCCGAACAGCCAGGTGTCCTGCAACACCATGCCGATGCTTGCCCGCAGCTCCTCTCGTGACATCGTGGCGATGTCGACCCCGTCCAGTGTGATCCGGCCGCTGGTGACATCGTAAAACCGCATCAGGAGATTGATCAACGTGGTCTTCCCGGCGCCGGTCGGACCGACGATCGCGACGGTGTGACCGGGTTCCGCGGTCAGCGACAGGTCCTCGATCAGCGGCCTGTCCGGCGTGTAGCAAAAGGCGACGTGCTCGAAGGCCACCCGGCCACGCAGCCGCTCCGGGTGCGCCGGGGCGACCGGGTCCGGTTCCTGCTCGCTGGCGTCGAGAAGGTCGAACACCCGCTCCGCGGAGGCCACCCCGGACTGGACCAGGTTCGCCATGCTGGCGACCATGGACAGCGGCTGGCTGAACTGCCGGGAGTACTGGATGAACGCCTGCACGTCACCGATCGACAGTGTGCCGGACGCGACCCGCAGCCCCCCGACGACCGCGACCAGCACGTAGTTGAGGTTCCCGATAAACATCATCGCCGGCTGCATCAGTCCGGAGATGAACTGCGCGCGCCAGCTGACCGCATAGAGCCGCTCGTTGTGCTCCTGGAAGATCCGCGCGGACTCCTCCTGCCGGCCAAACGCCCGGACCAGCGCGTGCCCGGTGTACATCTCCTCGATATGCGCGTTGAGCCGGCCGGTGATCTCCCACTGGCCGACGAACTGCGGCTGCGCGAACTTCCCGATCCGCGTCGCAACCATGATCGAAATCGGCACCGTGACCAGCGCGATCAGCGCGAGCACCCAGGAGATCCAGATCATCATCGACAGCACGCCGACGATGGTCAGCAGCGAGACGATTACCTGTGACAGGCTCTGCTGCAGGCTCTGCCCGAGGTTGTCGATGTCGTTGGTGACCCGGCTGAGCACCTCCCCCCGCAGCTGGTCGTCGAAGTAGCGCAGCGGCAACCGAGAGATCTTGGCCTGTACGTCCCCGCGCAGCTTGCCGATCACCCGCTGCAGGGCCAGGTTGGCGAGCCGGGCCTGGACGACACCGCACAGCCCTGCCAGCACGTAGACGACGAGCACTCCCAGCAGTACGGATCCGATCGCGTCGAAGTCCATCCCGTGACCGGGCGTGACGTCGAGCGAGGCGAGCAGGTCGGCCTGGGTGTCATGGCCGGCGGCGCGCAGCTGTGCGACAGCCTCCGCCTTCGACATACCGGCCGGCAGCCGTCGGCTGAAGACCCCGGCGAACACCAGGTCGGTGGCATGCCCGAGCAGCCGCGGACCAAGCACGGTGAGCCCGACGCTCACCATCGCCAGCGCGATCGTCACAACGAACAGATGCCGTTGCGGGCGCAGCAGCCCGAGTAGCCGGCGGCTCGACCCGACGAAGTCCATGGACTTCTCCGCCGCGCCCTGACTCATGAAGAAGCGGCCCGGACCACCTATCGGCGTCGGCCCCCGGCGCGGCGCCACCGCCCGGGCCGGCTGGGCCGGCTGGGCCGGCGAGGCCGGCTGGGCTGGCACCACTGCCCGGTCGGTCATGCGGCCTCCTCCTCGGTGAGCTGGGAGAGCACGATCTCCCGATAGGTGGTGTTACCGGCCAGCAACTGGTGATGGGTGCCGGTACCGACGACCTCGCCGCCGTCCAGCACGATGATCTGGTCGGCATCACGGATGGTGGCGACCCGCTGGGCGACGATCACGACCGTCGCGGCGGCGGTCTCCCGGGCGAGCGCCGCCCGCAGCCGCGCGTCGGTGGCGTAGTCGAGGGCCGAGAACGAGTCGTCGAACAGGTAGACCTGCGGACGGCAGACCAGCACCCGGGCGATCGCGAGGCGCTGGCGCTGGCCGCCGGACACGTTCGTTCCGCCCTGGGCGATCGCGGTGTCCAGGCCGTCGGGCATGGCCTCGACGAACTCCTTCGCCTGCGCGATCTCCAAGGCCAGCCACAGGTCGGCGTCGGTGGCGTCCGGATTGCCGTAGCGCAGGTTGGTCGCGATGGTGCCGGAGAACAGGTACGGCTTCTGCGGGACCAGCCCGACGGTAGCGGCGAGCAACGCCGGGTCGAGCGCACGGACATCGACGCCGTCAACGAGGACACTCCCCTCGGTGGTGTCGGCCAGCCGTGGGATCAGGCCGAGCAACGTCGTTTTACCGCTACCGGTACCGCCGATGATCGCGGTGATCTGGCCGGGCCGGGCCCGCACACTGATCCCGCGCAGCACCGGCTCCTGCGCCCCCGGGTAGCGGAACCCGACGTCTCGCAACTCCAGCTCGCCGTGCCGGTCGAGGGAGCGTACCGGGTTCGCCGGCGGCAGCAGGGTGGAGCCGGTCATCAGCACCTCCTGGATGCGTTCCGCGCACACCTCGGCACGAGGAATCATCATGAACATGAAGGTGGCCATCATCACCGACATCAGGATCTGCATGAGGTAGCTGAGAAACGCGGTGAGCGCGCCGATCTGCATCTGGCCGGCATCGATGCGGTGCGCGCCGAACCACAGCACGGCGACGCTGGAAACGTTCACCACCGTAAGCACCAGCGGGAACATCAACGCCATCAACTGGCCGAACCGCAGGGAGACGTCGGTCAGGTCAGCGTTGGCCGCCCCGAACCGGCGCTGCTCGTAGTCGTCCCGGACAAACGCTCGGATCACTCGCAACCCGCTGATCTGCTCGCGCAGGATCCGGTTGACAGCGTCGAGACGTTCCTGCATCGCCCGGCCCAAGGGCCGCATCCGGCTCACGATCAGGACGACGATCGTCCCGAGCACCGGCACTATCACGACCAGCAGGGCGGACAATCTGGCATCCTGGCGCAGCGCCAGCACGATTCCGCCCAGGCACATGATCGGCGCGGAGACCATCAGCGTGAAGCTCATCAGTGCCAGCATCTGGACCTGCTGGACATCGTTCGTGGCCCGGGTGATCAGAGAGGGTGCCCCGAACCGGCCGACCTCGCGGACGGAGAACGACTGCACCTGGTCGAACAGTGCCGCCCGCAGATCGCGCCCGAGAGCCATCGCCGTCTGAACACTGAAATACACGGCGGCGCCGGCACAGACGATCTGCACAGCGGCAACCCCGAGCATGATCCCGCCGGTGCGCACAATATAGCCGACATCGCCAGTGATCACCCCGTGGTCGATGATGTCGGCGTTCAGGGTCGGTAGATACAGGATGGCGATCGTCGCCACCAGCTGCAGGCCGACCGTTATCATGATCGGCCTGGTGTAGGGGCCAAGGTGGGCCCGCAGGATTCGGATCAGCATGCGGTCTCTCTCGGCAGCAGGGCAGATGGAACGAAGTCCGGACGGTGGCGCGAGGCTTTCATACCGCTGTATCCGCACGGGTCAGCGCCACGGCGCTGACCCGTACCCGAAGCGGCCGGTGGCGGATTGCCGCCCGAGTGACGAAGGGCCGCAGCGCCGCCGACGCATACGAACACTACGAGCTGAACCCGGCTTCAGGTCAATGTATTTTCCGGGCATGGCTGGCCTGGCGCCCGCCGGCCGGATGGGCTGCCCCGCCAATGTGATAAGGAGCCGGTTGACGGGCAAACGGAACCACCTGCGCGACAGCAGCAGCCGCATACGCTGGCTGCCGCCGTCGGCAATGGCATCGACCAGGATGACGTCAACCGGGATGGCATCGGCCAGGATGGCCGGGATGGCCGGGATGGCCGGGAGCGGTTTCGCGCCGCACGCCGCGAAAGCAACGATCATGCGCTGCGCGCCTGGGTCCCGGCGCGCAGCCCGTCCGGTCGATCGTCGACGGCGGCGAGCGAAATCGCTGTCAGCCGCCGATACCGAAACGCAGGGTGGCGAGTCCACCGACAACGAGGCAGTACACGGCGAATGGGGTGAGGGTACGGGTCTCGAAGTAGTTGGTGAGGAAACGCACGGAGAGGTAAGCGGCGGTCCCGGCGGCAAGCATCCCGACGATGACCTGGCCGTGAATGTGACTTCCGGCGCTGCCCGCGAGGGTGGGGAGTTTCAGGAGGCCAGCGGCGAGGATGACCGGGGTGGCGAGCAGGAAGGAGAATCGGGCGGCGTCCTCATGGTCAAGGCCGCGGAGCAGCCCGCCGACCATGGTGATCCCGGACCGGGAAATGCCCGCGAACAGCGCGCAGGTCTGGAACAGCCCGATGACGCCGGCCTCCCGGTAGGCGAGCCGGTCGAGACCACGCCGCTCGGCGACCACCATGCCGTGACGCTCGATGATGCCATCGGCATCGGCATCGCCGCTGCGAGCCGTGGGTACGGGATGCGCGCGGCGGGCTTCCGCGTTGCGACGCAACCGCTCTCCGGCAAGGAGGATGACCCCGTTGAGGGTGAGGAAAAGCGCGGCGGCCAGCGGTTTGGCGAACAGCGTCCGGAAGGTGTGCTCGAGAAGAAAGCCGGTGAGCCCGACGGGGATCGTGCCGATAATCAGCAGCCAGGCCAGCCGCTCGTCCGAGGTCGTCACGGTACGGCTGCGTAGACTGACCGCGAGGGCACGGATAATACGGATCCAGTCGGACCGGAAGAAGACAAGCAGCGCGCCGGCTGTCGCCACGTGCAACGCGACGATGAACGCCAGATAGGGCGACTGTTCACTGGTTGAGGACGCCGATTCGGTAACAAGGTGCTTCCAGCTTCCACCAATCACCGCGGGGACCAGCACGGAATGCCCGAGGCTGGACACCGGGAACAATTCGGTCACACCTTGCAGCAGCCCGGTGACAATCGACTGCATATAGGTAAGATCACTCATACTTCTTCTCGTCTCCAGGCTACGGGCGACCGGCAAGAGGGGACGCGGCATCGCGGGGCTGGGGCATGCCCCTCGTGCCGGGCGCGCTCATGGGTGCAGGGATGCCGACCGATCGCGACCGGCAGCCGTACCACAACGGACAACTGATGGCCGATGGCCGTCGGCCGGGAACCTGGCGCATAATCCGGACGACGGACATATCGGGTCACATTGACCTCGGCACAGTCATCATCAACGATCACATCGCGCCCCCGCATGCGCCGAATGCGCTGGAGTTACTACCGGCGGTAGACTACTACAACACTGTCGTATGCTACGACGAGACGTCGCTGCTACGGGAGACCGGGGGTTGCATGGGCGACCGGGCGGAAAACCGGCGGGTCCGTCGGGCGCGCGGCGCGCTGGAGCGCGAAATACTGGCCGCGCTGTGGGCCGCGGACGAGCCGGTGGCCCCAGCCGTGATCCAGCAGTCCCTCGGGGGCGATCTCGCCTACACAACGGTGACGACGATCCTCACCCGACTGGCGGAGAAGGGGCTGGCGGAGCGGATACCGACTGGTCGTGGCTACGCCTGGCGGGCGCTGGCCGCACGGGAGGAGCTTGCCGCCCAGCAGATGAAGGCTCTGCTGGGCCGAGGTGAGACCCCGACCGCGGTGTTGCAGCGGTTCGTCGAACAGCTCAGCCCCGCCGAAGGCGCGGCCCTGCGCTCCCTGCTCGCCGCCCAGCCACCGCCCGCCGACGAATGACGTTCGACCAGCGCCGGCACCGGCACCGGCTTTGCCCAAAAAATGATCTTTCACGAAACGGCTGAGCCTCCCGTTCGCCAGTTGACGCCACGCCAGCCGACCAGGCATTGTCGACTCATGAGGTCGAGATTTCTCCTCGTGGCGTGTCGCTACATGGACTACCGGCTTACCTCCAGCGCGCTCTGTCGCTGACCATCGTGACCGTCGCCGACGGCGGCGGCCCACCCGATCTCTATGGGTGGGTACCAGATACCGGGCCGGGGTTCTCTTTCGCGGCCTGGCTGGCGGCAGGCGCCTGACCGATGGCGTGAGAGCAGCGTGGTTCCGCCGGAGGCGCATCCGCAGCCAGGTCCGCAACGCCATCCCCGCTTCTCCACGGGTTCGTGCCGCCGGTTCGTGCCGCGGCTACGCGCCGTACAGACCCGCTCCCGCTGCCGTATCGCCATAACTGGCCGTCACGACGGCCGGCCGTCACCTCGCCGGCGCCTGACGCCGTTCCTCTCCCGGTCGCCCGTCCCGTCTTTGGAGGCATCCAGCCATGAGCACCGCTTCACCTGTCGGCCTCGGTCTGGACACACCCACCGAAACCAGCGATCTGGCTGGGAAACGATGACCACGGCATCCCACTCCCGATCGCGTGCCCGCACGGGCAGGAGGCACAGCCCGACAGCCGCCGCCCTGATCGTCCGACGGCTCACGACGCACCGGGACGGCTGGGTTCCGCTGGTCCGCTTCGACCCGGACCGGCGGTGGTACACGCTGCTGGAGACAACCACCGACCATCAGGCATGGCTGTTGACCTGGCTCCCCGGCCAGTCCACCGACCTGCACGACCACGGCGGCAGCGCGGGTGCGTTCACGGTCGTGGCCGGCGTCCTGACCGAGTGGGCGGTTGGCTTCGGCCGGTACGGACCGTCCCGCCCGGACACACATGCCAGGGGCCGGGTCCGCTCCTTCGGTCCAGCTCACGTCCACCGCATCGGCAATACCGGCACCACCCCGGCGGTCAGCATCCACGTCTACACACCGGCCCTGGAGTTCATGCGACGCTACGTCGTGGATCAGCGGGCGGGGCTGGTCGAGGTAGGTCGTGAGCAGGCAGGAGTGGACTGGTGACTTCCGTCCCATCACCCCCAGCGGGAGCGCGGACGATCGAACAGGTTCTCACCGACGCCCGCGCCAGGCTGACCCGGCTCACCGCCGCGCAGGCAGCCGAAGCCCGGCGGCAGGGCGCGATCATCGTTGACATCCGCCCGGCCGCGCAGCGCGCGTGTGAGGGCGAGATTCCAGGCGCGCTGCTTGTCGAGCGAAACGTCCTGGAGTGGCGCTTCGACCCCGCCAGCGACGCGAAGCTTCCCGCGGCCACCGGCTACGACCAGCGGATCATCATAGTCTGTTCGCAGGGTTACACATCCAGCCTGGCCGCGGCCTCCCTGCACGATCTCGGCCTGCGGCGCTCCACCGACATCATCGGCGGGTTCCACGCATGGGCCGCCGCCGGGCTACCCGTACACCGCTGAAAACCCGCCGCGAGAAACACCGACACCAGAGCGATCTGGCGACCGCGGACCGGGGACCGGGGAGGCGGGGCTGGGGTAGGCACGTCATCGATCCCTGTCCATGGCCGCGCGATGCGCCTGCCCCAGCCCCGCTTTTCGATCTACGTCCCGCTTGCCGGGCGCTCTTACGCGCCATCGAGCGCCGCGACGCCGCGACGCCGCGACGCCGGAGCCCACCGGCCGCACGGTCACGACGGGACGGCTGTCTCAACCGGCCAGCGCCGGCTCAGCGTCGGACGAGACGGTTCGACCGGGCCGCGGTACGCCCATGTCGCGACGGCCGGGCAACGCCAGGCCGCCGAGCGCGCCGAGCCAGCACACGCCAGCGGCGACCAGGCAGGCGATGTGCAGGCCGCTCATGAATGACGCGTTGACATCGGTGACAAGTTGTTGGCTGACCGCCGGCGCGGCGTGGGTGGCTGTCGCGATCGCCGCGCCGACGGAGTCGCGGGCGGCGCCGGCGACCTGCGCTGGCAACGCGGCGACGCTCGTACCGGCGAGCTGGTGGACGTAGATCGAGGTGAAGACGCTGCCGATGACGGCGACACCGAGCGTGCCGCCGGCCTCCCGGGTGGCGTCGTTGACAGCGGACCCGATACCGGCCTTCGCCGCCGGCAGCACGGACAGGATCGACTCGGTGGCCGGTGCGGTGGTCAGGCCGAGACCAGCACCCATGATCAGCATCTGTGCGGCGATCCGCAGGTAGGACTCGTAGGTCGCGGACACCGCGATCCAGGCGAACGCCGTGCCGAACAGCGTCAGCCCGGTGACGACAATGACGCGGGTGCCGAGGCGGCCGGCCAGCCACGCGCCGAGCACCGATCCGGCCGCAATGGTCAGGGCCACCGGCAGGATCCGCACACCGGTCGAGACGGTGCCGTAGCCGCGGATGAACTGGAAGTACTGTGTGATCAGGAAGATGAACCCGAAAAGCGCGAAGAACGCGACGGTCACCGCGCCGCTCGCGGCCGAGAAGGCCGGCGTACGGAACAGGCTCACATCAAGCATCGGGTTCGCCCGGCGCCGTTCAACAGTGATGAACAGGGCGACGATGATCGCCGTTGCGGTGAAACCGGCGATCGTCCAGAACGACGTCCAGCCGCGGTGCGGCGCCTCGATGATCGTGTAGACGAGGAGCCCGATGCCGGCCGACGAGGTGACCAGACCGGGCAGGTCCAGCCGGGCCGCGCCGGGGTCGCTGGACTCGGGCACGAGCACGACGGCGAGGGCCGCCGCGGCCAGCGCGACCGGGACGAGGGCGAGGAAGACGCCGCCCCACCAGAAGTGAGCGAGCAGCAGCCCACCCGTGACGGGACCGACGGCGACCCCGAGGCCGGTGACCGCACCCCACACGCCGATTGCCTTGGCGCGCTCGGCGCGGTCCGGGTAGGCGTTCGTGATGACCGACAGTGTCGTCGGGTAGATGAGCGCGGCGAACGCGCCCATGACGAAACGCACCGCGACCAGCGCACCGGCCCCGGTACACACCGCCCCGACCGCGCTCGCGACGGCGAAGCCAGCGAGCCCGCCGATCAGCACCGGGCGACGGCCGAAGCGGTCGCCGATCGACCCGGCGGTGAGCACGAGCGCGGCAAAGGCCAGGTTGTACCCGTCGACGATCCACTGCAGATCGCGGGTGGTCGCGCCGAGCTGACGGGCCAGCTCGGGCAGGGCGACGTTGACGATCGTGGTGTCGAGGTTGATCGCGAACACGGCGAGGCAGACGGTCGCGAGAAGCGCGAGCCGACGGCGGGAGCGCGGGGAAGCCATCGAGAGCACATCTCCTAAAGTTGACAGCGGCAACATTGACGAGCGTGCCACCCAAAGTGGACACTGTCAACATGTTGGCTGCCATCCCCCCACGCCCCTATCACCACGGCCAGTTGCGGGAGGCGCTCGTCAACGCCGGTGTCGCACTGGCCCGAGCCGATGGCCCCGAAGCCGTGGTGCTACGGGCGGCAACCCGCGCCGCCGGCGTCTCGCACAACGCGGCGTACCGGCACTTCGCCGACCGGGACGAGCTGCTGCGCGCCGTCTGCGAACGCTGCATGAGCCAGCTGGCGCTGCTCATGGAGCAACGGATCGACGCGCTGCCCAGCGACACCGACCCGATGGTGACCGCCTGGGCCCGGCTCGACGCGCTCGGGCGGGCCTACGTGGAGTTCGCCACCACCGAACCCGGCTGGTTCCAGACGGCGTTCGCCGTGCCTCGTACCACGCGCGCCTTCGCGGCGGGCGAGGGAACAGGCGCCAGCGGGCTCGGCCCGTATGAGCTGCTCGGTAGCCGGCTCGACGAGCTGGTTGAGACCGGCGCGATCCCACCCGAACGCCGCCCCGGGGCCGAGTACGCCGCCTGGTCAGCCGTACACGGTTTGTCGACACTGCTCAACGACGGGCCGCTGCGTGACCTCCCCGATGCCGAGCGCGAACGCGCCTTGGGCGCCGTCCTCGACGTCGTCGCCCGCGGCCTGTGAGGGCCGGCACGGCCAGCGGCGGGCACCTGCGCCATGGCAGCCGCTTTCCCACGGCCACCCGACCACGCCGTCACCGTTCCGGTGGATATGCCTACCAGGAGTACGGCGGACGCGGCCACGGTGCGATCAAACCGGTACGATTAATCATTTTCCAATTTTCAGCCAAGGGACCTGACGTGGCGAACAAAGGCGGATCCTCCACATGTGCGCGCCACTGGGCCGGAGATCAGGATGAAACAGACAAAAAGGCAGGCGTCGTCGCCGGGGCCAGCCCCGGTAGGTACCGCGTTGTCGTTCCGGGGGGTGGGGAAGACATTCCCGGACGGTACCCGGGCGTTGCGGGAGGTGTCTTTTACGGTACGTGATACCGAGATCGTGGCGGTGGTCGGGCCCTCGGGCTCGGGCAAGTCCACGCTGCTGCGCATCGCGTCGGGCCTCACGGAAGCGTCGTCCGGATCGGTGGCGGTCGGCTCGGCCGTCCCCGGCTACGTCTTCCAGGACCCCACCCTGCTGCCATGGCGGACAGTCGAGGCGAACATCGGCCTCCTCGCCGAACTCGACGGCGTGGCGAAGGAGGAACGTCGGCGCCTGGTTGCCGACGCCATCGCGCTGACCGGGCTGGCGGGCTTCGAGCGGCACCGCCCGAAGGCATTGTCCGGTGGGATGCGCATGCGGGTCTCGCTCGCCCGCGCGCTCACCATGCGTCCGTCGTTGTTCCTGTTCGACGAACCGTTCGGCGCGCTCGACGAGATCACTCGGGAACGTCTCGGGGACGAGTTACTGCGGCTGTACACACGGGAACGTTTCGCCGGCCTGTTCGTCACGCATTCGGCGGCGGAGGCGGTCCTGCTCGCCACGAGAGTGGTCGTTCTCTCCGCTCGGCCAGGCCGCGTGCTGGCCCAGATCGAGGTGCCCTTCGACTACCCGAGGCAGAGCGGGCTGCGGTTCGACACGGAGTTCACCCGGACCGCGCAGGCCGTTTCCGAGGCTCTGCGGGAGTCGTTCGCGTGACCGCCGACAACGCCCCCCTGCCGGTGGCCCGGCCGCTGCCGCGGGTGTTCTCCCGCCTGGCCGGCGCGGCGCGGACGGCACTGCCGCCGTTCGCCGTCCTGTGTGTGGTGGTCGGGGCCTGGTACCTGGTGAGTTATGCCCTCTTCGCCCCGCGCCGACGTTTCCTGCTACCACCGCCACATCAGGTGGTGCTGGACGGATTTCTCGACTGGGCCACGTTCCACGAGATTCTTTCCGCGCTGGAGGCAACCGCGAAGGTCGCCGTCGTCGGCCTCGTGATCGCGTCAGCGCTGGGGATGACCTTCGCGGTCCTGATGAACCAGGCACGTTGGGTCGAGCGTTCGTTCTATCCCTGGGCGGTGCTGCTGCAGACCATTCCGATCCTGGCGGTTGTTCCGCTGATCGGCTTCTGGTTCGGGTACGGCTTCTGGCCCAGGACCATTGTGTGTGTCCTGATCGCGCTTTTCCCAATCATTACGAACACGCTGTTCGGCCTCCGTTCGGCGGATACCGGCCAGCACGACCTGTTCACGTTGCGGCAAGCCAGCCGGTGGCGGCGGCTTATCTGGCTGGAGTTTCCCGGCGCTCTTCCCGCCGTCTTCACCGGGCTACGTATCTCCGCGGGCCTGTCGGTGATCGGCGCGATCGTGGGCGACTTCTTCTTCCGCCAGGGGGAACCAGGGATCGGCCGGCTCATCGACGGCTACACGCGGAGCCTGGAGTCCGGGCCACTGTTTGCCGCGATCATCGTTTCCGCCCTTTTTGGTTTCGTTGTTTTCTGCTTGTTCGGCCTGGTGGCTCACCTGGTCGTCGGGCCCTGGTACGAGTCGGGGCAACGCCGGTGAGGTAATATCGCCCGCCGGGAGACAATGCCGTCGGAGAAGCCGGCCCCCCGTCCTCACATCTCGGCGATGACCCTGGCCAGAAAATCGGCGGCCTGGTCGGGCGCTGTACTGTCGATGCCGAGCCGGTTCATGGCCTCCGAATAGCGGTACACGTCCGATGGCTTGTCCAGGTAGAGCGCATTCGTAAGATACTCGGAATAGACCACATCGGACAGATCCGGTTCGGCGAAACGCAAAATGCTGAAGGCGCCACCTTCCGCGACATGGCCGCCGAAGGCAAAGGGCATCACCTGGACGATGATGTTCGGCCGCTTGGAAACCGCGATCAACCGTTCCAGCTGGGCGCGCATCACCGCGGGCTGGCCGATCGGGCGCCGCAGAGCCGCCTCGTCCAGCACGGCCCACAGCCGGGGCGGATCCGGGCGGTCCAGTATCCTCTGCCGGCTCATCCGCATGTCGACCCGGCGTTCGACGTCCTTGACCGAAACAGCGCCCGGACCATCGCTTTGGGTAATGACGGTACGGGCGTAGTCCTCGGTCTGGAGCAGGCCTGGGATGAACTGGACCTCATAGGTCCGGATCAATGTCGCGGCGGTCTCCAGACCCAGGTAAAGCTCGAACCAGTTCGGCAGGACATCGGCGGAGGCGTTCCACCAGCCCGGCTGGGTGGACTGCCGGGACAGCTCAAGCAGCGGTGCCCGATCCGCCTCAGCGGTGACGCCGTAGAGGGTGAGCAGGTCGGCTACATCACGCTCCTTGAAGCCAACCCGCCCCAGCTCCAACCTGCTGATCTTCGATTCGGAGCTGCGGATCTCGTACCCGGCGGCCTTGCGGCTGATGCCTCGGGCCTCCCGAAGACGGCGCAGCTGAATGCCGAGCAGCATCCGGCCCACGGCCGACCCCCGGTCCGGATGCCCCGTCACTGTGCTCCCCGTGTGTGCTCAGTACCTGAGCATGATATTGATCCCCAACGGTACTCAGAGCTTACGCGCGACACCGCAGAACGCATCCAGTGCAGCGGGAGCGCTTCCCGGAGCGGGCCGCCAAAGAGAGGTCGAGACCACACCGGGCTCGAGCAGTTCGAGTCCGTCGAAGAACCGGACGATCTCTTCAACGCTGCGGTTGTAGTACCCGTGCCCATCGGGGCCTTCGCTGAGGGCCCGGACGGCCTCGTCAAGGACCACGCCATCCCCCAGAGTCAGGTAGCTGCCCGATGGCACCTCGTCGAGAAGCCGTCGCACAATCGCGTACGCCTCGTCGACGTCCGCGACATTCCCCATGATTCCTATCAGCATGAGCCCCACCGGCCGGGTGAAATCCAGGATTTCGGCGGCACCGGCGAGGATCTTCTCAGGATCATGGACGTCGGCATCGATGTAAGCGGTGGCGCCCTCGCTGGTACCGACCAGCAGAGCACGAGCGTGGAGCAGCACGAGCGGGTCGTTGTCGACATAGACGACACGCGCGTCCGGGGCGATCCGCTGGGCGATCTCGTGGGTGTTCTCCATGGTGGGCAGGCCTGTACCGATGTCGAGGAACTGGCGAATGCCTGCCTCACCGGCCAGGTGGGTGACGGCACGGCGGAGGAAGGCCCGGCCCACGCGGGCGATCTCGACAATCTCCGGATACATCTCGAAGTACCGGTCCCCGTACTCACGGTCAACTTCGAAATAGTCCTTACCGCCCAACCAGTAGTTCCAGACCCGGGCCGAGTGCGGCTTGGTGATGTCAAAAGTGGGGGGCGGGTAGTCGCTCATGAAAGTGACTCCATCTCCGGGACGGTCGGTGGCGTCGCGCGGGGTGGCCGTGAGCTTCGAATGTCGCTGCGGCGCATGGCGGCCGCAGGCTCCAGAGCTCGCTACTTCAGGGAGATCGACCTGTCCAGGAAGTCATTGGTCACCAGATCCGCCGGTCTCAGCCCCGGTTTGGGCTTGGTGCCCCTGGCCTCGAAGACCGGCGCCAGCCGGTCGATGAGCCGCTGGACACGGGCGGTGTCAAAGCTGCCCAGCACCCCGTCAGTCCCGTTGGCGACCAGCCCGAGTTCTTTCAGCTTCGTGTCGGCATCCGCGAGCAGACCGGGCGAAAGAGTGAAGCCGCTGGTGTCCAGCGAACCGACGACCGTGAGCAGGAGCTGGTTGGTCGGACCAGGGTCGGCAATATAGTCACGTTGCGCCCGTTGGAACAACGGCACGAGTTTGGCCAGGCAGGCACGGTTGGCCGCCAGCTTGTCCGGCCGGACGGAGAGCTGGGCCCGGTACACCGGGTACTCGTCATGGAGGAGCAGGTATCTCACTGGCTTGTCCCACGCCTTGACATCGTGTTCAAGCTGGTATGGCTCGTAGGTCACGAACCCCTGCTGCGCAATCTTGCCGTCGGTGGCGACAAACCGGTCAGGGGTGCCTTGGTAGGAGGTGTCGACCTGCGACCTGTTCAGTAGCCCCTCCCGGATGAAAACATCCGGGTAAACAGTCCCGCTCTCGCTGGCCAGCACCGTCACCCCCGCCCGGTGGATATCGGCGACGCTGGCGAAGTTCCAGTCCGGATTCCCCCACAGAAGAACCTGCGGGTTCTTCTCATAGATCGAGAAGACCGCCACTGTCGGCGCCTTTCCCGAGTTCTGGATCGCCTCGTCCGTGCCGACGTCGCCGAGCAGGATGCTGTCGTCCTGAGCAAGCAGGGAGGACGTCGGCTGGAAGCCGACCGCCGGGCCACCAGCCCGGATCTCGAACGTGACGCCGGTAGCGCCGAGCGGGCCGGTGATCCGGTTCTTGTTCCTGTCGATCACCGGGTTCGGCCCGAGGAGCTGGTAGGCGAACCCGTAGTCCGCACCCGGCCACCACGGCTCCTGGAAAACCACGGTGTCCGGGCAGATCCCCTTCAGCGGCGTGCCGTATCGGGACGCGGCCGTTGATCCGGCACCGGATCCAGCGTTGGCCGAAGCCCGCGCGGCTGGTTCACTTCCCCCGCTGGAGCATGCGGCCAACATCAACATCAACGCGACGGCATACCCACGCATGGTTACGGAAGGGCGACGGAACCCTGATATGCGCACAAGAACGGATGCTCTCAGACCGCGCGCATCACCGCTATAGCGGGATCGGGTTACGGTCGGCATTTTTCCCGTCGGAGATGCCCTGTAGTGCCGACCGCGCTGGGAGCACGTTCGAGACGAGAGGCACACAGGTTTTCCC
>NZ_CAKJTO010000071.1:0-28100 GCF_917627405.1 Protofrankia sp. Cj5 | reverse complement strand
TTAGGACGGCCGTCCTACCCTCAGAGCGCGTTTGAGATCGTCATTCCGGCTCGCCGCGCAACGCCAGGAGCGGACGCGACACACCGCCTGTCTGCCATGTTCAGCGGATCACGGCGGACAGGCGGACAGGAAGGCAGTCAGCCCGCGGGGAGAATGACCACCCGGCGCTGGGGGTCTTCCCCTTCGGACTCACTGGCCACACCGTCCAGCGTCGCGATGAGGTCATGAACGACCTTGCGCTCGAACGGCGTCATCGGCTTCAGCTTCTCCGGCTGGCCGCCGGCCCGCACCCGCGCGGCGACCGCTGTGGCGAGCTCTCGCAGTTCGGCACGGCGCCGGGCACGGTGACCACCGACATCCAACATGAGCCGGCTGCGAACGCCGGTCTTCTGGAGCACCGCGAGCCGGGTGAGCTCCTGCAACGCCTCCAGTGTCTCCCCCCGGGCACCCACCAGGAGCTCCAGGCCCTCCCCTACGACGGCGACGACAGCCCGCTCCCCCTCCACGTCGAGGTCGAGGTCACCGTCCATGTCCACGATGTCGAGCAGAGCTTCCAGATAGTCCGCCGCGATCTCGCCCTCCTGCTCCAGATCGGCGATACGCTGCCGACCGTTCACCGGCGTCTCAGCGGCCGGGGCCGGGGCCGGAACCGGGTCACCGCCCTCGGTAGCCCCAGCGCTGTCGGCGGTCAGCTCGGGTGCCGAACCAGTCATCAGAACAGCTCCTTCGAGGGTAGACGTCTGTTGCCGGAGGTCCGGCGGGCGGGAATCCGATGGCCGCGGGAGCCGGTCAACGCCGCCCCCCGGGCCGCCCGCCCTTCCCGCGCCGCTTGGCGGGACGGGAACCGCCGGGGGGACGCCGTGCGCCAGCCGCCACCCCGGGTGCACCCGCCGAATGGGTCTTGGCTTCGCCGTCCGGCACCGTCCGGTTGTCCTGGACGGAACCGTTCTCGGCCGCTGGCGACACCCTGCCAGCCGGGTTGCCAGCCACCGTGGAAGGCCGCCCGTTGCTTCCGGGCGAACGGGTGCCGGGCGGAGCCTTGCCGGTGGACTTGTTCGTGCCCTTGGTCAGGGATGCCGCGGGCGAGGGATCGGCGGACGAATCCGTGGCTGACGCGTCCGCGGTGGGCTTGGGACGGTTCTTGGCCTTCGCCGTGGGACGGGCACCGGGCGCCGGGCGTGCTCCGGGCGCGGGCCGCGCCGGCGGCTCGAGCGTCTTGCCCTTGGCATTGCCGGTCTCCACCCGGGTGCCGGGCACGCGCCCGTTCGCCGCCTGCGACAGCAGCGGCGGCATCTTCTTGATGACAAAGAACTGCTGGCCCATGCTCCACAGGTTGGTGGTGAGCCAGTAGAGCAGGACAGCGATCGGGAAGCGGAAGCCGAACACCGCCAGCATCACCGGCGAGCCGTAAAGCAGCACCTTCTGGACCATCGCCTGTTGCGGGTCAACGGACCCGGCCCGCGCCATGATCTGTTTCTGGGTCAGGAACGTGGTCGCGCCCATGAGCAGGATCAGGACGACCGCAAAAATCTTGACGTTCGTCCCGTTGGCCTGGACGAAGTCGAGAAAGCTCGATGACGAGGTGAACGAGGTCGACAGTGAGACACCGAGCAGCTTGGCCTCGGCGATCTGCTGTACCTGATGGGCGGACAGCCCCACCCGGGGCGCCCACTCCAGCACGCCGCCCGGCCGCATCACCGGCTGAAGATGGCTGAACACATGGAACAACGAGATGAACAGCGGGATCTGCAACACGATCGGCAGACAGCCGAGCAGTGGGTTGCCATGCTCCTTCTGCAAGGCCATGATCTCAGCGTTCATCCGCTGCTTGTCATGCCCGTGCTTCTCCCGGATTTCCTTGATCTTGGGCTGCATCAGCTGCATCGTCCGCTGCGACTTCACCTGCCGGACGAACAGAGGAAAGATCAGGATACGGACACAGACCACCAGCAGGACAACGGAGAACGACCACGCGAAGAAGCTGTCCTGACCGAAGATCGGCCCGAAGCCACCGTGGAAGAAGACGATCGCGTGTGCCGCGAGATGGTAGAGGGGATCCAACACTGGCCTGTCTCCTTAGACCCTCGTGCCACGGCTGGCCCTCGTGCCAGGGTGGGACGCGGTCGGCTTGTGCGGGTGCTTGGGGGCGTGACCCGAGCCCGGGTCGCGCGTCGGGACCACATTGCGCGTCGGGACCGGGTCATAGCCGCCGGCGGACATCGGCTGGCACCGCAGCAGCCGGTAGGCGGTCAACAGACCGCCTCGGACCCCCCCGTAACGGCGCACTGCCTCAAGTCCGTAAGCGCTACAGGACGGCTCGAAGCGGCAGACGCCTGTAGTGCGCCCAGAACAGGCCGTCCGATAGATCCTGATCATAGTAAGCAGCAGCCAGGCGAGTGGGCTGCGTACCGTACCGTCAGAACCACGAGACACCCGCGGCGCGATCGTGGCCGCGATGTGGGTCGCCGCGGCCAGGTCAGCCGCCGTGAGCAGGCCGAGCACGAGAAGACCGCAGGTGCCCGTAGTCATCGACGGTGCCGGTCGACAGCTGCGGCAGGCCTGTCCCGCTGCCCGGTTGCGCTACCGGAGCGACCGCGGGACGCTCGCTCGCGCAACGCCCGGTCAAGGGCACGACCGAGCTCAGCCGAGGATGCGGTGGCGCTGTCCGGTAAAGCACGCACGATCACCAACGTCCCTGGCGGTACCTGATCCAATCGGGCGCGCATCTGCTCGCGGAGCCTCCGGCGAACCCGGTTGCGAACGACAGCGTTACCCACCTTGCGGCCCACGGCAAAACCCACCCGTGGGGGAGAAAGAGCGGCCGGTGCATTCACGTTATCCACAGGGTGATGGCTGCCAGCCTTGTTGTCCACAGCCAGGCTGTGGACAACAAGCGGACCGCTGCGGATCCGGTGCCCACCGCGACCGACCTGAGCATGCTCGGCCCTGGTTCGGACACGATTCCGAACGGGCAGCATGACGCGGGAAGGATCGCGACGCGGTGAATCTCAGGCGGACAACTCGCTACGGCCCTTGCGGCGACGGGCCGAGAGCACCGCGCGACCGGCACGGGTCCGCATCCGGAGCCGGAACCCATGCGTCTTGGCACGCCGACGGTTGTTCGGCTGGAAGGTGCGCTTGCTCACAGAAGACTCCGGACGACAGACGGGCAAAGGACAACAAGGACGGTAGCGGCGGCACGGGACACACCGAACAGCCCATGGTCGCCACAACCTGACGCCTGACACTATCAAGCCTCGCGTCACTGGGGCGGGAAGGGCGGTGACAACCGCTGTCCGAGGCACCGGAGGGGCGCCACACCGGGTGGAGTGTCATGGTCGTACACAGCTGTGGACGACCATGTGGAGAACTATCCCCTCGGCGGGCGCATCCATCAGGTGCCCGACCGCCCGACCGTCCGGAGGAGCCTCGCTCGTGACCGACCTCAGCGCCGGCCCATTCGCCGGCATGGCAGGCCCGGTGCCCGCCGGCGAACCAGATCTGTCCGCGGTATGGGGACAGGCTGTCGCCGGCGTGGCGGACGGTACCCTGTCAGGGCAGCAGCGGGCATGGCTGCGGCTGACCCGTCCACTCGGTTTGGTTCAGGACACAGCACTGCTCGCCGCGCCGAACGAATTCACCAAGGATCTGCTCGACTCCCGCCTCCGACCGTTTCTGTCCACAGCTTTGTCCACAGCCTATGGACGAGAAATCCGCGTCGCAGTCACGGTTGAGCACCTGCCCGACCCGGAGCCGATGACCGGGCCGATCATGCTGCCGGAGCCGGCGGTCACGGCCCCTCCCGCCGCCCGGATCACGCCGGGCCTCGGCCGCGACCCAGCACCCAGAGCGTACGAACCGGCCCGGCTGAACCCCCGGTATGTGTTCGAGACGTTCGTTATCGGTGACAGCAACCGGTTCCCGCACGCGGCCGCGGTGGCCGTCGCCGAAGCGCCGGCAAAAGCGTACAATCCGCTGTTTATTTATGGTGACTCGGGGCTCGGTAAGACCCACCTGCTTCACGCGATCGGCCACTACACCCTGAAGCTCTACCCAGAGTCACGAGTGAAGTACGTGAGCTCGGAGGAGTTCACCAACGACTTCATCAACTCCATCCGGGACGACCGCCAGCAGGCCTTCCAGCGCCGCTACCGCGACATCGACGTGCTGCTCGTCGACGACATCCAGTTCCTGGAAAACAAGGAACGGACGCAGGAGGAGTTCTTCCACACCTTCAACGTCCTGCACGACACCGAGAAACAGATCGTCATCTCCTCCGACCGCTCCCCCAAGCAGCTGTCCGCGCTGGAGGACCGGCTGCGCAGCCGGTTCGAGTGGGGTCTGATCACCGACGTCACCCCACCGGACCTGGAGACCCGGATCGCGATCCTGTCGAAGAAGGCCGCGACCGAGCGGCTGCCCGTCCCTGGTGACGTGCTGGAGTACATCGCCACGCATATCGAGCGCAACATCCGTGAGCTGGAGGGCGCGCTGATCCGGGTCGCGGCGTTCGCGAGCCTGAACAAGTCCCATGTCGACCGGACCCTGGCCGAGATCGTGCTGCGTGATCTCATCCCGGACGCGACCGACCCGGAGATCACCGCTGCGGCAATCATGAACGCGACCGCGACGTACTTCGGTGTGTCCATGGAAGACCTGTGTGGCACCTCCCGCAGCCGGGTCCTGGTCACCGCCCGACAGATCGCGATGTACCTGTGCCGGGAACTGACCGACCTGTCGCTGCCGAAAATCGGTCAGCACTTCGGTGGCCGCGACCACACCACGGTGATGCACGCGGACCGAAAGATCCGCGGGCTCATGGCCGAACGCCGTGCCATCTACAACCAGGTCACCGAATTGACGAACCGGATCCGGGCACAGACACGACAGGCATGAGCCGGGCGGATCCGGGGTAGAGAGCGGCCGAAGACGGTCGCGTCGGCCTCGGTGTACCGGTGGAGCCTTGTGCACAGCTTGTGGAAAACCCTGTGGAATATGGGGAGCGGGGGCCGGGATCAGGCGTGTCTGATCCCGGCCCCCGCCGCGTGTCCGCAAACTGCTGCGAAGCCCCGACGTAAGCGCTGCGTAGTGGGGACAGGCTGTGCAGAAACTGTGCACAAACAGTGGACAAACTCTGTACAGCGGGGGCACAGCTGGGGACAACCGGACCGGCGGTGGAAAACCACCGGCACTGTGCACAGCGTTACCCACAGCATCCGCACCGCTCAATCAGCCCCCTGAGCTGCGGATCGGCCTGGTTATCCCCAGTATCCACCGCCCCTACTATTACGACGGACTAGATCATTTCTCAGAAAACACAATCCAGAACCAGTGGGGCCTGGGGATAACGCGATAAAGATCGTTGATCAGTCACTTTCCGTTTTCGACGCGCTCTCCAGCCTCGGAGCGGCCCCGACCCGCCATGCCAGCCCCGCGACGCACCCGGCGCGGACGCCTGCGATGCTGGAACGCCTCAGTGCACGCGAACAGCACCATCCAGAAGGGCGAATCATGAAGTTCCGGGTTGAACGGGACGACTTCACCGATGCCGTGGCGTGGGCGGCGCGCACGTTGCCGACCCGTGCGACCTCCCAGCTTCAGGTCCTTGCCGGTCTTATGCTGGACGCGACCGGTCCAGCATTGAAGATCGCCGCTTTCGACTACGAAGTGGCCGCTCAGTGCGGGACAGCGGCGGCGATCGCCGAGGAGGGCCGGGCGTTGGTATCCGGTAAGCTCCTCGCGGAGATCACCAAAGCTCTTCCATCCGCGCCGATCGAATTGGCAACCGACGGTGCCCGAGTGGTACTTACCTGTGGTAGCGCACGTTTCACCCTGCCGACCATGTCAGTCGAGGACTACCCGACGTTGCCGCCGATGCCGGCGGTGACCGGTCACATCGAGGGGACCGCTTTCGCCGGAGCTGTCTCCCAGGTCGCGGTGGCCGCGGGTAAGGACGACACCTTGCCGGTGCTCACCGGTGTCCGTCTCGAGATCAATGGCGAGACTCTCACGCTGGCCGCTACGGACCGTTATCGGCTTGCCGTCCGGAGAATGAAGTGGCGACCTACGTCCGAAACGGTCGAGGGCATTGCGATGGTGCCGGCGCGTACGCTCAGCGACACGGCAAAATCGTTGTCAGGGTCGGGAGCGGAGGTCGCGATCGCGCTCGGATCGGGTCCGTCCGGGGAGGCTCTCGCCGGTTTCGCCGGTGGTGACAAGCAGACCACAACCCGTCTGGTGGACGGATCGTTCCCGGCCTACCAGCGGCTGCTGCCGGACAGCTCGCCGTTGACCGCGCAGATCGAGATCTCCCCGTTCGCCGAGGCCGTGAAACGTGTCGCGCTGGTCGCCGCGCGTACCGCTCCGGTCCAGCTGGGTTTCACCGCCGATCATCTGGTTCTTGAAGCCGGCGCTGGTGGTGAGGCGCAGGCCCGGGAGAGCCTGTCGATCGGCTATGACGGACCAGACCTGTCGATCGCTTTCAACCCGGCGTACCTGCTTGACGGTCTGAACGCGGTGGAGTCCGACGTCGTCCACATCGGTTTCGCGAGCGCTGACGACGCGGAGGAAGCCGCCAAGAAGCCCGCGATCCTCACCGGCAAGGCACCTGATGACGGCGAGGTTCCCGACTACCGGTATCTGCTCATGCCGATCAGGCTGTCCGGGTGACGTGCATCTCACGCACCTGTCGCTGATGGACTTCAGGTCCTATCCCGCGCTGGATCTGTTGCTCGCGCCCGGGGTGACCACGTTCGTCGGCTCCAACGGGCAGGGCAAGACCAACCTGTTGGAAGCCGTTGGCTATCTGGCGACGCTCGGTAGTCATCGAGTGGCCTCAGACGCGCCGTTGGTTCGCCAGGGCGCGGCGAGCGCGGCCGTGCGCGCGCGGATAGTGCGGGGTGACCGGGCCGCGCTGGTGGAGCTTGAGATCATTCCGGGCCGGGCGAACCGGGCAAGGCTCAACCGGGTTCCGCTTGGCCGCCCCCGTGACCTCCTGGGGCTGCTGGTCATGGTGCTCTTCGCCCCGGAGGATCTTGCGCTGGTCCGAGGTGACCCGGTCGAGCGCCGGCGTTTCCTCGATGATCTGCTGGTGGCCCGGACACCGCGGCTGGCCGGTGTGCTCGCCGACTACGACAGGGTGCTGCGCCAGCGGTCGACGTTGCTGCGGACGGCCGCGGCGGCCCGGCGCGGCGGCCGGACAAGCGATCTACGTACCTTGGACGTCTGGGACGCGCAGCTTGCCCGGTACGGGTCCGAACTGCTGGCGGCGCGTGGCGCGCTGGTCGAGGCGTTGCGGCCCAGGGTGGAAAACGCCTACTCGGCGGTGGCCTCGTCCCCCGCGCCGACTCGGAGCCCGGCCTCGATCTCGGCTGCCGGGGAGGTGACGCTGACCAGGCTTGAGTACCATTCGACGGTTCTCGCCGGGCTTCCCGACCAGGCTCTGATCGGCCGTGCCCACAGCGCCTCCATCCCGGGCGAGCCCATTGCCGGCACGCCCGGGGGCGACCGGGCCGTGCTGGAGGAGGCGATGCTCGCCGAGCTCGCCCGGCTCAGGCCGAAGGAGATCGAACGCGGGGTGACCCTGGTCGGCCCGCATCGCGACGAACTGTTGCTGTTCATCAACGGCCGGCCAGCACGGGGATACGCGAGCCACGGTGAGTCGTGGTCGCTCGCGCTCGCGCTCAAACTGGCATCATTCGAACTGTTGCGGGATGATCAACGCGAACCAGTACTGTTGCTGGACGATGTATTCGCCGAGCTCGACACGCACCGTCGGGCCCGGCTGGCGGAGCTCGTCATGCCAGCCGAGCAGGTCCTGGTGACAGCAGCGGTCGACGCGGACGTACCGGTGACGCTTGCCGGAGCGCGTTTCGAAGTCGTGGACGGGCGGGTGGACCATGTCGCCGGATGAGAACTGCACCGATAGCGAGTGGGCGGCCGCTCATGCCCCCCTGCGCGGCACGGACCTGGCCCGTCTTGTTCTCGCCCAGGCCAAGGAGGATGCCCGTGCTCGGGCGTCCGGTCGACGTCCTGGGCTGAGTGCGCCCGGCAGGCGTAACGCCGAGCGGACGGATGGCGGCGATCGGTCCGGGCGGGAGCCGCGACGCCGTCCGCACCTGCCCGGAATGGCCGCGCCCGGACGGGAGTGGGCCGAACCGGTCGCTTTCGGCGCTGCGGTACAGCGGATGCTCGCGGACCGTGGCTGGGAGGTCCGGGCGACCGACGCCACGGTCCTGGCTCGCTGGGACACGCTGGTCGGCCCGAATATCTCATCGCGCTGCTATCCGGTTTCGTTGTGTGATGGCGAGCTGGAACTGGCGGCGGAGTCAACGGCTTGGGCCACGCAGCTGCGGCTGTTGTCCCGGCAGCTGCTGGTCACTTTGCACAAGGAACTTGGGCCGGGCGTGGTGCGCCGGATCGTGGTCCGCGGCCCGACCGCGCCCAGCTGGCGGCACGGCCCTCTGCAGGCCTCCGGCGGGCGTGGTCCCCGCGACACGTACGGCTGATTCACCAGGCCGTTCGCTGGCCCCTGGCCGGCGGCCCGTGATCGGTGGCCCGTGATCGGTGGCCCGTGATCGGTGGCCAGCCAGGAGCGCCGGGTCCCCGGATCGCGCCGGAGGCGTCATCCGGAGGAAGCCTGCGTATGGGGGTTCGATGGAAAGCTGTTCGTGGCGCTGTGTGCATACCAGGGGCCACCCAGCGTCCTCCTGCCAGAGAGGCCAGGTAGAATCAGGAGACGCTTCTCGCGTAGTTCGCAGTTGAGGACGAGGGGACATACCGCGTGGCCTACGATGCAAGTTCGATCAAGGTTCTTGAGGGTCTCGACGCGGTTCGCAAGCGTCCGGGTATGTACATCGGCTCCACTGGCGAACGTGGTCTGCATCACCTCGTCTACGAGGTTGTGGACAACGCTGTGGATGAGGCGCTTGCCGGTTACTGCGACACGATCGCTGTGACGCTGCTCGCCGATGGCGGTGTGCGAGTATCTGACAACGGCCGGGGTATCCCTGTCGGCGAGCACCCGACGGAGAAACGTCCGGCGGTTGAGGTCGTGCTGACCACCCTGCACGCCGGCGGGAAGTTCGATGGTAAGTCCTACGCGGTGTCCGGCGGTCTGCACGGGGTCGGCGTGAGTGTGGTGAACGCGCTGTCCACCCGCCTGGAGGTCGAGATCCGCCGCGAGGGCTTCACCTGGTTCCAGCCGTACGCGAACACCCGGCCAGCCGCACCGCTGGCCAAGGGCGCGTCGACGAGGAAGACCGGTACGACGGTCACCTTCTGGGCGGACGACACGATCTTCGAGACGACCGACTACAAGTACGAGACGCTCACCCGCCGGCTGCAGGAGATGGCGTTCTTGAACAAGGGGCTGGCGATCAGCCTGCGGGATGAGCGCCCCGAGGAGCCCCTCGAGATCACCTACTGCTACGCGGGTGGGCTCGTCGACTTCGTCGATCATCTCAACTCGAGCAAGGACCCGATCCACAAGACCGTCATCTCGCTGGACTCCAAGGGCACCGGCATCGAGGCCGAGCTCGCGATGCAGTGGAACGCCGGTTACAACGAGTCGGTCTACACCTTCGCCAACACCATCAACACCCACGAGGGCGGTACCCATGAAGAGGGTTTCCGCGCCGCTCTGACCAGCGCGGTCAATGCCTACGCCAAAGACCAGAACTTGCTCAAGCCACCGAAGGCCAACGGCAAGAACCCTGATGAGCGCCTCGCGGGGGACGATATCCGGGAGGGCCTGACCGCGATCATCTCGGTGAAGCTGGCCCAGCCGCAGTTCGAGGGCCAGACCAAGACCAAGCTCGGCAACAGCGAGGCCAAGCGGTTCGTCCAGGAGATGTGCTACTCGGCGCTGAAGGACTGGCTCGAGGCCAACCGTGTCGAGGCCCGAGCAATCGTCAGCAAGGCCCTGGACGCTCAGCGGGCGCGGATCGCCGCGCGCGCGGCTCGTGACCTGACCCGCCGCAAGGGTCTGCTCGGCGGGACGGGCCTGCCGGGCAAGCTCGCGGACTGTCAGTACACCGACCCGGAACGTTGCGAACTCTACATCGTCGAGGGTGACTCGGCGGGTGGCTCGGCCAAGGGCGGTCGCGATTCGAAATTCCAGGCGATCCTGCCGCTACGTGGCAAGATCCTGAACGTCGAGAAGGCCCGGATCGACCGGGTGCTGAAGAACACCGAGGTCCAGGCGTTGATCCAGGCGCTCGGCTGCGGCATCCACGACGACTTCGACGCGGGCAAGCTACGCTATCACAAGATCGTACTGATGGCGGACGCGGACGTCGACGGCCAGCACATCCGGACATTGCTGCTGACGCTGCTTTTCCGGTTCATGCGCCCACTGGTCGAGGCCGGCTATGTCTTTCTCGCCCAGCCGCCGCTTTACAAGATCAAATGGGGTCGTGAGGACTGGCAGTACGCCTACTCCGATCGTGAACGCGATGGCCTGATCACGCATGGCATCGAGAACGGGCGCAAACTGCCCAAGGACGCGATCCAGCGCTTCAAGGGCCTCGGCGAAATGAACGCGACCGAGCTGTGGGACACGACCATGGACCCGGACCGCCGCATCCTGTTGCAGGTGACGCTGGACGATGCCGCCGTGGCGGACGAGCTCTTCTCCGTCCTGATGGGAGAGGACGTCGACGCACGGCGATCGTTCATTCAGCGTAACGCAAAGGATGTCCGCTTTCTCGACATCTAGAACTTCTGGTGCCTCTGGCGCCTATGGAATGTATCGGAAATATCGGACAATATTTACCGCGTACTGCTGACGGCCCTCACCACCCCAGTCTGGAAGGACCCGCGTGACCGATGTACTCCCTCCGCCGCCAGGCGACCGGGTCGAACCCATCGGCATCGAAGTCGAGATGCAGCGGTCGTATCTCGACTACGCGATGTCGGTCATCGTCGGCCGGGCGTTGCCGGAGGTCCGCGACGGCCTGAAGCCCGTGCACCGACGGGTTCTCTACGCGATGTACGACGGTGGTTACCGCCCGGACCGTGGGTACTTCAAGTGTTCGCGCGTTGTCGGTGACGTCATGGGTAACTACCATCCGCACGGCGACTCAGCGATCTACGACACGTTGGTCCGGCTGGCCCAGCCGTGGTCGCTGCGTTACCCGCTGGTCGACGGTAACGGGAACTTCGGCTCGCCGGGTAACGACCCGCCGGCCGCCATGCGTTACACGGAGTCACGGCTTGCGCCGTTGGCGATGGAGATGCTGCGCGACATCGATCAGGACACCGTTGACTTCGCCCCGAACTACGACGGCCGTTCACAGGAGCCGACGATCCTGCCCAGCCGGTTTCCGAACCTGCTGGTCAACGGTGCCGGTGGTATCGCGGTCGGAATGGCGACCAACATCCCGCCGCATAACCTGCGGGAAGTGGCCGACGGTGTGAAGTGGTTCCTGACGAACCCCGACGCCACCGACGAAGAGCTGTTGGAGGCACTGATCGGCCTGATCAAGGGGCCGGACTTCCCCACCTCCGGGCTCATCGTTGGCCGCCAGGGCATTGAGGACGCCTACCGCACCGGGCGTGGCAGCATCCGCATGCGGGCCGTCGTGCAGGTGGAGGAGAACAAGGGCCGGACCCAGCTTGTCGTCACCGAGCTGCCCTACCAGGTCAACCCCGATAATCTCGCGGAGAAGATCGCCGAGCTGGTCCGGGACAACCGGGTCAGCGGCATCTCCGACATCCGGGATGAGACCTCGGCGCGTACCGGCCAACGGTTGATCATTGACCTCAAGCGGGACGCGGTCGCCAAGGTCGTCCTGAACAACCTGTACAAGCACACCCAGCTACAGGACACGTTCGGCGTGAACATGCTGGCGATCGTCGACGGGGTGCCGCGCACGCTACGGCTGGACCAGATGGTGCGCTTTTACGTCGACCACCAGGTCGACGTCATCGTCCGCCGGACCCGCTACCAGCTGCGCAAGGCCCGCGAGCGCCTGCACGTCCTCGAGGGCCTGCTGATCGCGCTCGACCATCTGGACGAAGTGATCAACCTTATCCGCAACGCCGAGTCGGCGGACGCCGCGCGCGGGCAGCTGATGGAGCGGTTCTCCCTGTCGGAGATCCAGGCGGTCGCCATCCTGGACATGCAGCTGCGCCGGCTCGCCGCACTCGAGCGCCAGAAGATCATCGATGAGGCGGCCGAGCTTCGCGCGAAGATCTCCGAGCTGGAGGCGATCCTCGCCTCGCCGACCCGGCAACGGGAGATCATCGGCGAGGAGCTTACCGAGATCGTCGACCGGTTCGGTGACGAGCGGCGGACGAGGCTCGTCCCGTTCGAGGGCGACATGTCCGTCGAGGATCTGATCGCTCGCGAGGACGTCGTGGTCACCGTCACCCGCGGTGGTTACGCCAAGCGCACGAAGACCGACCTCTACCGGTCGCAGCGCCGTGGCGGCAAGGGCGTGCAGGGTGCTGCGCTGCGCGAGGACGACATCGTCGAGCACTTCTTCGTCACCACCACTCATCACTGGCTGCTGTTCTTCACCAACAAGGGCCGGGTGTACCGAGCCAAGGCGCACGAGCTGCCCGAACAGGCCCGTACGGCCAAGGGGCAGCACGTGGCGAACATCCTCGCGTTCGGTCAGGACGAGCGGATCGCCGAAGTGATGGCGATCAACGACTATGACGCGGCGCCCTACCTGGTCCTCGCGACCCGGCGCGGGCTGTGCAAGAAGACCGCGTTGGCCGAGTTCGACTCGAACCGGTCCGGTGGGCTGGTCGCCATCAACCTGCGCGACGACGACGAGCTGATCGCGGCCCGGCTCGTGTCCGCGGGCGACGATCTGCTGCTGGTCAGCCGCCAGGCCCAGTCGATCCGCTTCCACGCCGACGACGAGCAGCTCCGCCCGATGGGACGTGCCACCTCGGGTGTCATCGGGATGCGTTTCGACTCCGACGACGAACTGCTCGCGATGGAGGTCGTGCCGCCGAGCTCGGAAGCCAATCTGCTGGTTGCCACCAGCGGGGGCTACGCCAAGCGGACGTCTCTGGGCGAGTATCCGGTGCAGGGACGCGGCGGCAAGGGCGTCCTGACCGCCAAGATTGTCTCCACTCGCGGCGGGCTGGTCGGTGCCCTGGTGGTGGGCCAGGACGACCAGCTTTACGCGATCACTTCTAACGGCGGCGTGCTGCGGACCATCGCCCGTGACGTCCGTCGGGCCCAACGACAGACCATGGGGGTCCGACTCATCGATCTGGAGGCTGGCGTTCAGGTCGTCGGAGTGGCACGTAATGCTGATGTTGACGACAGTTCGGGCAATAGTTCGACGATCAATCCCGGCGGAGGAGACTCAGCCTGAGGATGGATGTGGATGATGGGCCGGGCATGGCGGGAGACAGACCGTGAGTAGCAATGATGACGATCGGACCAACCGGTCGCCGGTCTTGCGTGGATCTTCCTTGCCACGGTCGGAGGCGTCTCCTGACCGGGGCAAGGAGACGCCTGACGACAGGCGGGGTTCCCCGGGTTCGAGCCGGCCGGCCACCGGTCAGGGCATTGTGCCTGGCCCTGGCACTGCGCCTGGCCCTGAATCCGAATCCGAATCTGGTACGAAACCGGGCCTGAAGTCCGGCCGCGGTTCGGGTACAGCCGCCGGCTCAGCCTCGGAGCGGGGCTCGGCGCGGGGCTCGGCCGCGGCGTCGGGCTCGCAGGATGACGGCACACGGGCGCAGAAGGCCCCATCCGCGATCCGGGACCTGCGGATGCCACGGGATATCCCCGACACGAGGATGCCGCCGCGGGCGTCGTCGAGTGTGCGTCCGCGCGCTGGCGGTTCGCCAGCGCAAACCAGCAGGCGGACAGGCGAGCAGCCGGACCGGCCCCGGGCCGGTGCTGATCGGCCTGAGCCCGCGGCGGATCCGGACGTCCCCGCGGAGCGGCAAAGTCCGGCACGCCCTTTCGTGCCAGGGGCACCGCATCCGTCGGCGGCCGGGCCAACGGCGAGCGCCGCGGCCACCGGGCGGCCGGCCACGCGGCCTGCAGCCGCGGCCGCACCGCCCACCACGACCGGATCGGGCAAGATCTCTGGCGTGGGGCGCGCGGCCAGCGCCGTGCCGCCCGGGGGCGCCACCGGCGTGACAGCATCCGCGTCATCGCGTACTGGCGCATCGTCGGGGACATCGCGCACCACGCTGCTGAAAGAGACGCCCACGCCGGATCCGGACACGATTTCGCTGCGTAGGCCCACGAAGACGGCGGGCGGTTCGACGGAGGGCAAGACCGGGGGGGTCTCTCCGGCCTCCGGCAGCACGGGCGGGCGCGCCATGGCAGGTGAGAACGCTGGCCGTGTGGGAGGGTCGGGACGTGCGAAGGCAGCCGTCGCGGCAGATCCGTCGGCGGAGACCGGCGCCAAGCGACCGGGTGGCGACGGTTCGGTACCCCGTGAGCGCGCTACGTGGACACCGCCGACCAGCCCGGTCACGACGGGCGGTCTGCCCGGTGCGTCGGCAGCACCTGGTGTGCCGACAGCACCCGGTGTGCCGCGCTCACCGGTTCGAGAACGAAGCGTGAAGGATCCAGCGACCGGGCCGATAGTGGGTGCCCCGACCGGGCCGTCCGTCGTCCGCCCAGCCGGCCAGGGCCGCCGTGCCCGGCTGCGCGTCACTCGGGTTAATCCGCTGTCGGTGACCCGGCTGACGTTCGCGTTCTCCCTGTGCGTGTTCGTCGTCCTGATGGTCGCCGTGGCGGTGCTGTGGTTTGTGCTGAACTCGATCGGCGTGTTCGACAGTGTGGTCAACGCGGCGGACACACTCACCGACGGCAGCAACGGTGGAGTCCGCACCTGGCTGTCGTTCGCCCGAGCCATGGAGCTTGGACTGCTCATCGGCGCGATCAACGTGATCCTGATGACGGCCCTGGCCACTTTGGGTGCGTTGTTGTACAACTTGTGTACTGAGATGGTCGGTGGGATCGAGGTCGTTCTCGGCGATCATTGATCATTTCGTAGATTTGTGATGTCGACGTCGACGCCCATGGTGGGCGCCACGTCCGATGCTGGATGCCATCCGGTACTGTGGAGCCCAGCAAGGACCTGTAGCTCAGTCGGTTAGAGCGCTTCCCTGATAAGGAAGAGGCCGGTGGTTCAAGTCCACCCAGGTCCACGAGCTGATGCGAGCTGCTCGCTGATCTTCGATCAGCTTCGCCACCAGCCGCGATGTCTTCCCGGGGGGCGACCCCCGGACCCCCGATGTCGGGCTTCGCCCGACCTGGCCGGGGTAACGGTGATCGTTATGTAGCCAACTGTGTAGCCAAGGCGCGCTATCTGTCGTCCTGTTCTTTCGCCGTGTCGTCCTCGTGCTCCTTGTCGTGTTGCGCACCGGGGTCGGCCTCTGGTACAAGGATGCCGTCCATCGCCGTTGCCGCCGCGCGGAGCCGCGGGTATCCCGCACCTCTGGAGCGCGGAAGGATCCGCCGGGAAACCGGCCGCGTCCAAGGCGCTGCGCGTCGCTGCGCGATCGGCTGCGCCGACCCTGGACCCGACCGGCCCCCCGGCAGGTCGCGCGTCTACCAGAGGAACGGAAGAAAAATAGGGGAAGAACCCGCGCGGGTCAGCGCATCGCCGGCATACCCGGCGGGTTACCGATACCCGCGGGCAGCAGCGCCGGGGGTGTGCCGGAGATCGACCGGAACAGCATCAGCACATCAACGTCCCCGTAGGCATCGGTGAACACCGTGTTCACCGACACTGCCAGCAACGCCGAGGTCAGATCCACCGGGCTCGCCCCGGGTCGCAGAATCACCTCGTAGTCACCGGTGGGGGACTGCCGGACCGTCACGAACCCGGGCGGTTCGGAGGGGATGCGCCATGGGTTTTGGTCAGGCGGAATGATAGGGCTCACGGTCTGCGCTCCTTGAAGAGGAAGGGGTGCGGATCGAGGTCCCGTCGCGGAAGGTGAGAGCTCCCGACGGGACCGCTGTATTTAACAGTCGCTAATTTCTATCCAGTGTCTATGGCGGCTTAGTGACTGTCAAGTACGCTGCGAGGATGGCCCGCGAACAGCTCATGGGGACAGCGGAAATCGCCGCCTGTCTGGGCGTGAGCCGCGTCCGCGTCCACCAGATCGTTACGTCTGACCCATCCTTCCCTGAACCACTCGCCGAGATCAAGGCCGGGAAGATTTGGCGTGCCGACGAGGTGATCCGCTGGATTGCCGAACACCGCCCGCCCCGCCGCCGGGCTACCTGACTGGTCACGCCGCGTCCTCGTGGGCACGCCCGCAGAGCCGATCGACGTAGGCGACGAGCGCCGCCCGGGGGATGCGCCGGGACCGGCCGATCCGGACGGATTCGAGCTGTCCGGCGTTGAGCAGCTCGTAGACCGTGGCGCGGCTGACGCCGAGCAGGTCGGCGGCTTCCGTGGCCGTGAGAAGAAGCGTGTGCACGATCGTTCTCCGAGAGGTCGTCAGGGACAGGGCTCAGGCCGCGCCGGGCAGGCTCGGATCGGCGGCCGACACCGGGCAGGGATGTCCGTGGGCCGCCCGCGCGTTCGGCCTCGGCCGCACCCTCGCCTACGAACTCGCCCGCCGCCGCGGCTTCCCCTGCGAAGTCCACCGCATCGGCTGCCTCTACCGCGTCAACACCAGCGACCTCCTCCGGACGCCCGCGTAGCGTGCCCTGTGGTGAGGGTCACAACACCCCGCCGCATGCACCAACCGCCACCGCAGCCCGCCGGGGTAGACCCCGCTCGAACCGAGCACGGCCACCCCAGCGCCCAGCCCCTTTCCCTGCCGGCCAACACGGCTACCTGGAGCCGGAGGCTCCCGCCTGATGGTGGGTTGGTTGTCCGTATGGCTGTAGAGGACAGCTCCCGCGATCATGCGGACGGCCGCCGCGATGATCGATGAACACCCGTCCGGTACGCGCGACCTCGGCGCAGCCGGCGGAATCGCGGCCGTGCAAGGGAAGCCTGCGCTACCAGGGCAGACTTGCGCCCTGGTAGAAGACGCCGCCGGTAGGGCCGGAGGGAGGGAGCGCGGTGAGCCACAGGAGTTCTGAAGCAGCTTCGGCGGGGCTGCGGTCGGCGTGGGCGGGGCCGATACGAGTCTGGACACGACCCGGCGACGCGGCGTTGATGAGGATGCCGGTGCCGGCGAGTTCGTCGGCGAGGATACGGGTCAGTGCGTTGATGCCGGTCTTGGAGATACGGTAGGCGGGGCTGCCGGCTTTCATCTCGGACAGAATTGCCATATGGGTGGTGAGGTTGAGAATGCGGCCGTAGCCGGCCGCGCGCATATGGGGGATGACGGCGGCGCACATCCGCCAGGTCCCGATGAGGTTGGTCTCGATGGTGCGGTGGGCGGTGTCGAGGTCGGGCTGGGCGGCGGGCATGCGGGCGTCGATGGCGATGGCGGCGTTGTTGACCAGAACATCAATCCGGCTGTGTTGGATGATCGAGTCGGCGACAAGTCCGTCGATGGAGTCCTGGTCGGTGAGGTCGAGGGTTGCGGGGCGGACATCGGCACCTTCGGCGCGCAGCTTGGCTGCGGTCCCGCGGGCGGTCTGTTCGGTCCGAGCGGTGGCGATCACGAGGGTGCCGGCTGCGGCGAGTTGGCGGGCAAGTTCGTAGCCGATGCCGCGGTTGGCACCGGTGACGATCGCGACGCGGGTGGGGGTCACGCGGCAGCGGCCAGCCGGGTGTCGAGAATACGGATGCGGGGGTCAGCTCGGTGGGGCGCGAGCCGGGACCGCAGTTCCCCGATGCGGTAGCCGTTGCGCGCGGAAGGAGCTTCTTCCAGGTGCGGCAGCGCCTGATGAGCGAGCGCGTGGGCATGGTCGAGATCGCCGAGGTCGACCTGGACGGCTGCGTGGCGGATCAGGTAGGTGGCGCGGTCGCGAACGCGGGAGATGCCGCTGGTGGGGTCGAGGGCAGCGGCGAAGTACCGATCCGCGGGGGCGGGTGTGCCGAGCTCGACGAAGGTCATGGCGACCTGGGCGCAGTATTCGGCGTGGTCGAAGTAGCGCACCCAGGTCGGGTCGTCGTCGCGCTCTCCTTTGCCGAGGTAGGTTTCTGCATCAGAGAGCGCACGGGTGCAGTCCCGGCGGTCGCCCAGCGCAGCGTGAGCGCGGGCCTTGCGGACAGCGAGCATGGCGCGGGTGCGGGGGGTGCTGCCTTTGCCAGCGGACAGGGCGGCGTCGGCGACGGTCAGGGCGTCGGTGCGTTGGTCGAAGTCGAGTAGCTGCAGAGTCATGTTCTTGAGCACGTTCGCGCCGAGGGCAGGGATGCCGGCGCTGTGCGCGGCGTGGAGGGCGGCGACCCAGTAGCGTTGCGCGGCGGCGTGGTAGCCCGCGTCGCAGGAGGCCCAGCCGGCGAGCCGGGCAAGCTCGCTCGCGGCGGCCGAGAGCCGGCGGCCCTGGATGTCGGTGTAGGTGGCCCGGTCGAGCAGGTCGGTGACGAGGCCAAGTTCGGCGTCGATGATGCGGCGGACCGTGGCGCCGCCGAGCTGGTCTTCCATTGACCGCAGTATGGGGAGCCGCGATTCAATCTGTGTCAGGGTCTCGTCGTTGAGGCGGCGGCCGACCACCTGTTCAGCAAGTGGCCGTGGCAGGAGCGTTGGCCACGTCCCGGCGAGGGCTGTGAGGGCCGGGCCGGTCAGTTTGAGGAACCCGCGACGGTCCACCAGTGCGTCTCCCACGACGTCGGTCAACGCACGCACGGTACCCATGGGTGTCCAGGGGAAATCAACCCGGACAGCGTCGCCGGTGGGTAGCCATCGCGGCCAGGGCTGGGCATCGACGCGGTCGGCTGGCACGTCCAGGGCACGGGCGAGGGCCAGTTGGGTGACGCGGTCGGGCGTCACGTCCCACTTCTCCCACCGCCACGCCTTCTCACGCCGGTTCGCCATGTTGCCGGTGCCCAGCAGCCGGGAGTGGTGGGCGATCTCATCGACGAGCCGTTGCAGCGACCAGCCGCGGGCATGGCGCACATAAGCCAGCGGGTGAGCAAAGACGGGAGCGGCTCGGTACTCGGACAGACTCTCCATGCGACCTCCGCCTTCCCGGGCAAAGCGACCGTAGCATCCTGACCTGCGGCCCCGTGGCCTGTTGGCGTTGTTTTGCTCGAGGCGGAGTCGGAGACAACAGCCGGACGACGGGCCGGAGTGGCGCGGTCCCACCAATACTTACGAAGGTCTCCTTTGGGGAGACCGGATCGGCAGGATGCTGCATCCGCCATAGACAAGCAAGAGGGGAACCTGTGACGGCGGAGAGATTCGGAGCGCGGTCATGCCGGTAATTGCGGCGATAGCCATTCCTGTGGTCGCGCAATGCGTGCTGCTGTGGGCCCTGATGACGAGGCTACGTCGGATTACACGGGCGGCCATCGCGTTGGAAGGTGTTGCCGCCGTCCTCGAAGCGCGTCTCCCCAGCACCGAGCTAGATCTATTCACCGGAGACCTGCCGTCATGACGGCGACGACAGCCCAAGTAGTCGGCGTGTCGGACGGGAGTGCGGTAAGCCACGCCCTGGCTGCTATTACCACCGAGGGGATCGCAGTGCAAGCAGTTCGAGATGTGAAGCGGGATAGTCCGCGTGGTGTCTTCGTCGCGCTGGAGGGAATCGATGGTGCGGGAAAGACGACGGCCACGCGAGAGGCGGGAGGAATTTTACGGCGCCGCGGCATGCCTGTCGTGGCGTTCGACAAGAAAAACCCGCCGTTCGTGTCCGAGTACGTCGCGGCGCACCTGGCGGCCTTGGGCAAGGTGATCTGGGGCCATCCGCCGGACGACCCGTACCTTGAACTCGGCGACGAGCACTGGATCTATCTCCAGCTTTCCTGGTACTCGGCGCTGGCGAGATGCGCGGTGGAACCGCTGCTGGAAACCGGTCACGTGGTGCTGGTGGATACGTGGGCGTACAAGTTTCTCGCGAAACTGTACCTGCGTCCCGCCGTCGACGCGGCCGGTGTGAGGTCGCTGTTCGCGCGGCTTGTGCAACCTGACCTGGTCATCCACCTTCATCTCCCGCCACAGATAGCGGCGGAACGCAAGACCGCGTTCGCGATCAGCGAGGCGGGGAACATGGAAGGACCAGTCGAGTTGTCCATGGACAGCTTTGTCGCCTACCAGTCGCGGCTGGCTGGTGTTTTGGCGTCCTTTGCCCGTGAGGAGGGGTGGCAAACAATCGACACCTCGCTTCTGTCCGCCGAGGACGTCGCCGACGCGGTGGCCTCCACCGTCGAGACGGCGATCTGGGGCCAAGGCTCCACGCCCATCTCCCGACAGCCTGCCTCTGTTGGGAGGCTGACGTGAACCCGTCTGCCGGGCGTTTCCGGATCGGGAAGCAGTTCGGTTTTGATGCCTCCCATCAGCTGTCCGACCTTCCGGATGGACACAAATGCGCCCGGCTGCACGGCCACACCTACACGGTCGAGGTCGTGGTGGCCGCCGACACGCTGACCGGACCGGGCTTCGTCACCGACTTCGGTGACCTGACGCCGCTGCGGTCCTACCTCGACGATCAGCTTGATCATCGGCACCTCAACGACGTGCTTGCCGTCGCACCGACCGCGGAGAATCTCGCCAGCCACCTCGCCGCCTGGTGCCAGACCCATCTTGACCCCACCATTCCGGGCCGGGTTGTCGCTGTCCGGGTCAGTGAGGCACCAACGAGCTGGGCGGTGTGGGAGGCGAGCCTGCCATGAGCGTCGGATCGTCGCTGCTGTCCACCACGGCCGAAGAGGCCCGGGGCGTGCAGGTGGTGGAGATGTTCGGGCCGACGTTCCAGGGGGAAGGGCCACGTGCCGGGCAGCAGGCGCTGTTCATTCGACTCGCCCAGTGCAACTTGGCCTGCGGCTGGTGTGACAGCCGGTTCACTTGGGACTGGACCCGCTACGACCCGCGGAAGGAGACCCGACGGCTTCCCACAGCCGACATCGCGGAATGGGTGCTGGCACGGCCGACCCCGCTAGTGGTCATCACCGGCGGGGAGCCCCTCCTTCAGCAACAGACCCTCGTTCCGCTGGTCGGTGCCCTGGCCCAGGCTGGCCGGCGGGTCGAGGTGGAGACGAACGGCACCATCACCCCGTCGCTCGAGTTGGTCGACGCTGTCACGACGTTCAACGTGTCTCCCAAACTCGCCCACGCTGGGGGCCGACAGTCCCGCCGACTCGATTCGGCCGCCCTCCACACACTCGCCGGTAGCGGGAAGGCGGCGTTCAAGTTCGTCCTCACCGGACCGGGTGACCTGGACGAGGTCGCCGCGATCGTCGACAGGTTCGCGCTCGCCCCGGTGTGGGTGATGCCCGAGGCCACCGACAGCGCCGGGCTCGTCGCGGCACAGCGCGAGCTGGCAGATGTGGTGCTGGCCCGCGGGTGGAACCTGTCGACCCGGCTGCACGTGCTGTTGTGGGAGGACACCCGTGGCCGCTGAGCACACCGTCTCCTCGCTCCCCATGGCGGCGACCGCGTCGGACCTGCAGATCCGGCCGGAGGTACGCCATCGCGTAGCCGCGAATCTGGTCGCCGTTGAAGGCATCGACAAGGCGGGGAAGACGACGCTGGTCACGGCACTTGAGGCGGAGCTTCGCCGCCGCGGAATGCGGGTCGCCCGACACAAGGAACCCAGCGACGGCCATCTCGGCGCCTCATTTCGACGCTTGAGCACGGTCACGACGGTCAACCCGCTCGCCATGGCCTTGATGTCCGCGGCGGACCGCGCCGACCAGCAGAGGCATCTGGCGGACCTGTGCCAGACCCACGACGTGGTGCTGGCCGACCGCTACTACCTGTCCGGGCTGGCCTACCACGCCGCCGACGGCATTGATCTCACCTTTTACCAGTACCTGAACACGATGATGATCCGGCCGGGGCTGTACCTGTTCCTCCAGGTCAACCCCGGTGTCGCCGCGGCCCGCTACTCCGACGGTGAACGTCCCGACCGATGGGAACGCGACACCGTCGCCAGCAGGCTTCCCGACAGCTACGAAACGGCGCTCGCACGCATCACGGACGACGAGCACGCGAACATCGTCCGGCTCGACGCCAACCCGTCGGCGGCGGTGGTACTCAGCGACGCCCTAGCCGTCGTCGCACATCGACTTCCCACGACCGTCAGTACGGAGGCCGCACCGTGAATCCGTCCACCTGCTCGGTGCTCATCATCGGCGCCGGACCCGCCGGGCAGTTCTGCGCCGACCAGCTCCTCCAAGCGGGCATCGACAACATCGTCATCGTGGACAAGGGAAAGGACATGACCGGCCGGGTCTGCCCCGAGTCGCCGTCGTGCGAATGCCCGCTGTGCGACGTGCTCGAAGGCGACGGCGGCGCCGGTAGTTTCTCCGACGGGAAGATCACCCTGTCGGCGACCCGCGGCACCCACGGTCAAACGCTCTTCCGGCCCAACGACGAATCGCTGCTCGGCCTGATCGATGAGACGATTCGCCGGTTCGCTCCCGCCGGCATCACCTACCCACCCGCGCCGACCCCGACCGGACTCGACGGCCCGGCCGGGACGGCGCCCCTGCGGTTCGACAGCTACCCGCTGCTCCACGTCGGATCGGACGGTATCCGCGCCTTCGGCCAGCGCTATTCCCGCCATCTCCAGAACGCGGGCGTCACCCTGCTGACCGGCGTTGAAGCCTGCGAGCTGGTCATCGACGACGACGGTGCGGCCGGGGCCGTCGTCTACGACCGGCGGCACCGGGTGCGGTGGACCATCGCCGCCCGCGCCGTGTGCGCCGCCACCGGCCTCGCTGGCACACCATGGCTGGAGAACCAGCTCCGCACGGTCGGTGTCGGCCTGGCAACCGGCCCGGCCGACATCGGGATTCGCCTGGAGACGACCGTCGCCGCGTTGGAGCCGTTCATCTCGGCCTTCTACGATTTCAAGGTCGCCTACACCGCCCCGTCCGGCCTGGCCGTGCGCAGCTTCTGCGTCAACGGCGACGGCTACGTCGTCAACGAGTACCACCGGGCACTGGGCATACGCGGCGTCAACGGCCATTCGTTCCTCGACCGTGCGAGCGGCCTGTCCAACCTGGCAATCCTCGCCACCCTCGACGAAACCGTCACGGCCGATCCGAAGGCCCACGTCCGCACCCTCGCCGCCACCATCAACGCCGCTACCGGCGGCTATCCGATCCGCCAGCACCTCGCCGAGTTCCTGCCGGAGGGGCCGTCGGCCCCGGCCGCGGGGGTGGTGCCGAGCAACCAGAAGACCCGCCCCGGCCGTCTCCAGGAGATCCTGCCCGCCACGCTGTACGCGGCGTTCGCCGGCTACATTTCGGCGCTCGCCGCCGTCCTTCCCCCGGTCGCTGCCGTCGACACGGTGATCTACGCGCCGGAGATCAAGTATTACAACTACCGGGTGCCGGTAGACCGGGACACCTGGGAGTCCAGCGATGTTGCCGGCCTGTACGTCGTCGGAAACGCCGCCGGCTACACCGCCAGCCTGTCCGCCGCCGCCTTGACTGGAATCATCGCCGGGCGCGCCATAGCCGCCCGGGGCCGCCGCCGGGCGGCGTCGCCACGACCAGCTGCCGTCTGAAAGGGGGGACGGGCCTGTGCGACCCGCCCTGACCATCTACTTCTCGTGCCAACCCGACCTGGCCGCGACCATGGACATCCAGATCCCGGCGCTGGCCTGGCAGCCGACCACCGCCGGCTACAGCCGCACCGTCTACGTCGACGGGCGAGCCGTCCCCGTCGAAGTCCGCGAAGGGGACAAATCTCTACATTTCGCCTACGACGCCGACCCGGCCCGCGACGCGGCGCTGCGTGGGCTGCTCCCGGCCATGTTCCCGGCCATGGTCGCCGACCTTGCCCTTCGCACCCACCCCGTCCTGCTCGCTCTACGCCAGCAGTACGCCGGGGTCATCCTGATGCGCGCCGACCCGTTCGAGGCGCTCGTGCTCACCGTGCTGTCGCAGAACCGCTCCGGGGAGACCGTGCGCGCCGTCTTTCCCGGCCTCGCAGCCGCGGCCGGCGGCATCGCCCCGGCGCGGCTGGCGAGCCTCGACCTGGGCACGCTGACGCGGCTCATCCGCTCCGCCGGCCCCTACAAGGCGCCACGACTCGCCGACACCATCCGCCGCATCCTCGACGACGGGCCCGACGTGTTCGACAAGACCGTCCGCGAGGCACCTACCGAGCAGGCACTGGCCTACTTGGAAGCCCTGCCCGGCGTCGCCCACAAGACCGCCGCCTGCGTCCTCGTCTTCGCGGCCGGCACCCGCACCACCCTGCCGGTCGACACCCACCTTTTCCGCGTCGCCGACCGCCTCGGCCTGGCCCGCCACGACGGCAGGCTCACCACGACGACCCGCAACGCGATCATCGCCAGCCTGCTGGACTACGGCCCCGACCTCGCGCCCGCGCACTTCCTGTTCCTGCTCGTCGGCCGCTCCACCTGCACCGCCGCCGCGCCGCGATGCGGCGCCTGCTTCCTGCGACCCCACTGCCCCCACGCGACCCAGGCCACCAGGCAATCCGCCGGAGCCCCCCGGTGATCGACGTAGCGATCATCGCCAGTGTCCGAATCCTGACCCGGTTATCCGGCCGTGGCACGATCGACATGGCGCTCACGCACCTCGTCCTGACCGATCCTGCCTACACCGCCTACCACGCCGCCCGCTCCGCCGCCGGCGGACAGGTCATCCTCGACAACAGCGCCTACGAACTGGCCGCCACCAGCGGGCGCGGACTTCCCGCGACCGACGTCCTGACCGCCGCGGCAATGATCGGCGCAAGCGACGTGATCTGCCAGGACGTCCTCTACGACGGTCCCGCCACCCTCGCCGCCACCAGCCGGTTCCTCACCGAGGCCGCCGACGCGCGCTACCAGCCCAGCCGGTTCATGGCCGTGCCCCAAGGCACGACACGGGCCGAGTGGCTGACCAGCTACCATGCCCTCGCCGCGCTCCCCGGCATCGACCTGATCGGGCTGAGCAAGCTGTCCGTACCCCGCTGCTGGGGCCGGCCGGTCGCCGAAGCCCGTCTCGCCTGCGTCGCTGAACTCGCCGCCCGCGTCGGACCGCAGCTACACCTGCTCGGCGGCGACCGGAGCCTGCCCTGGGAACTGCGGGAACACCGCCGGCGAGGCCACGAGGCCGTCCGCTCCAACGACTCCTCCTTCGCCTACTGGTACGCCGCCAGCGGCATACCAGTAGGCGAGGCGACCGGCAGGGCAGCGCGCGAGGCACCCGCCCCGCCCGACCTCACCCACCGCCAGCTCACCGGCGACCAACTCACCGACGCCGAGCGGCTCGCCAGCCTCGTCCTCGAAGCCGCCGGACACAGCACCCGACGACCCGTGGAGGCCACGCGATGACCGTGCTTACCCAAACGACGACGTTCGTCGAGATCACCAGCCGGTGCGAAGGGCTCCACCACTGGCCCGAGGCGCCACCGCAAGAGCGCTACCTTCGCGACCCGCACCGGCACACCTTCGTCGCAGTCGTCCGCGTCCAGGTCTTCCACGACGACCGCGACATCGAAATCAACGCCCTCGCCCGCTGGCTCAACCACGCCTGGACCTCGCTCGCCACCTCCCACCGCGAGATCGGCGACGGGCGGCTCCTCGATTTCGGCACCCAAAGCTGCGAACAGTTCTCCCGCGCCATCACCCAGCTCGTCATCGACCGCCATGGCGACCAGCGGGAAATCACCTGCACAGTCCTCGAAGACGGCCTCCTCGGCGGCGGGATCACCTACCGCCCCACCGCCGCGGCCCACGAAACGGCAAGCCCGCGATGAGCACGCCCGTCAGGCAGCCACCCCAGCCGCCAGCCCTGCGGGCCGCACGGGTCGAGGGCGGCACCATCGTGCTCTGCCTCGGCCCACACCACCTCCTGACCGGCAGATCACCGGCAGCGGACGACGTCATCGTCCTCGCCCGCCTCCACGAACGGAGCCCAGCAGACCCGGTCAACACAATCGTCCTCACCTGGGACGACACGACCGCTACCACCATTGAGGCCAGAACCGCCGACGACAGTCGCCGCGCTTCCGCGACCCCACACGATCTCGGCCCCATCTACCAGGCGCTGCGCCCCGCGCCCGCGGTCACCCGCCTCCACCAGCACCTGTCCGACGCTCCAGCGCAGCGTCTGGTCCCCCTGTTCTGTCTCACGGAACACCCGCGCGGTGTCCACACCTACAGGCGCGTCCGACTCCACCCCGACGACGCCTGCTTCCTGCGGACCACCGCCGACCCAGTCGCCAGTACCGTGACCAGCCTCGGCTGGCTTCCCGAAACGGTCGCTCTCCACGCGCAGCACGCCCAGTTCCTCAACAGCCATGCCGCCGCCTTCCAGAAAGCCTTCCCTAGCCGCGAGATCGAATACAAGTACACCCTCGATCCCACCACCGAGATATGGACTCCGGCGACCGACCTGCACACCCACCTCCAACAATCACCGCCGCCCGGTTTCGTCCCCGAGTACCGAGACACCTTCCAAATGTGGGACTATCACAACCACGTTTTTGAAACCGTCGCACCTCCAGGCGAGCGCGGCTATGTCTCCTTCATCCCGACCACCGACGGCACATACATCGTCAAGCGAAAAACTTATACTGTCGACGGTTATGATCGGGGCGAACACCACACCCACGGCGTCACCATCGACACGCCATTCGTTGACTACCTTTCCGGCGTCCTCGGCCTGACCTGCCGGCCGTTGCCTCCTTTCCGCCGAGTCCGTTACGACGTCAACCTTGAATCCATCGCCTCCGGCCACCTCTACGCTGCCCTCTTCGATCGCGTCACCCTGCTTGCCCGACCCGACCTCGCCCTCGTCCAATGTGAACTCGAATACCGGCGCAGCAGAACAGTCCTCCCACCCGACGAGCCGGCCGTCCTCGCCGAACTGGACAGGCTCGGCGACTGGCTGGAGACGTTCCTCGCCAAGCGGGGCCTCGCCACCGACCGAGGCTCCTACTCCAAGCTCTCCTTCCTCCGCGACACCGTCGCCGCCCACCTTGACCTCGCCATCCAGGAGCAGTCCTTCCTCCCGACCGTCCCGACCGGGCGCCCTACCGGCGGGCTGACACCGCGCGCGTCCGAGCCGCTCGATACGGTTCCCACCAGGCACAGGCCCGGCTGGCGCCCCCATCGCCAGCACTAGGCCGACCACACCCACCGTCAGCGGGAAAGGACAGCGCATCGATGTCCGGATTCGATCGCGTCATCACCGGCGTCACCACCGTGGTCCCCGGCCCCGGCGACACGGTCACCTTCATCCGCCAAGCCCGCGGACCCTACGCAGGGAGCTGGCTCCTGCCTGGCGGGAAGGTCGAGTTTGGTGAGTCCCTCGCCGAGGCTGCACGCCGGGAAGTCCACGAGGAATCCGGCTGCATCGTCCGCGAGATCGACCCGCTCGGCGTCTACGAACTCCGCGGCACCTGGCCGGGCGGGCGCTACCACCTCATCATGTTCGGCTTCATCTCACACGATATCGGCGTCATCCCGGAAGGCTTCACCGGCCACGGTGTCAATGACACCCGCCAGGCTCGGCCCGACGACCTACCGCTCCACCCCGCCGTCCAACAAATGCTCGTCGACGCGGGCGTCGCCGCGATCCCACAAGACACGATCGACAAGGCTCTCGACCAAGCAAACATCGACCTCGAACGCCGCCTCATCACACGCTAGGGGATTTTGTCCCGGGCGCCTAGTCCCGGGGCTCTACGCCAGATAGGGCCATCCAGTACGTTGACAGGGACCCGCTGGTGCTGGTGCACGCTCGAGCGCTGGTCAGCAGTGCCCCGCAAGGCGCCACGGTATATGTAGAGCAGGATCTGACGGAGCCGCACCGGATCTTGAAAGTGGCAGCCCTCACGGGGGATTTCTCCGCACCCGTGGCTGTTGTGATCTTGGCGACGACGCAGTTCATCGTCGACACCGAGGAGGCGCACGCGGGCAGTTTGGTCTCAGATGATCAACGGTGTGTGTATCGCATGGCGCGGCATATTCATGGTTGGTTGAACATGCGGTCCGAAGCAGTCCTGCGGTGCTCCGAATACGCCCCTGTGGGCTGCGATGACATGTCATCGCGGGCTTCCCAGAGCACCGAAATCGGGTGGATAAAATGGCGCCAGGTGGCACGAAATCGGTAAGGGACATATGACGG